>CALFYN010000704.1 GCA_937952345.1 uncultured Acidobacteriota bacterium | reverse complement strand
CGGCCAAAACGTCAGCGACGCCGCACTCAATCAGCAATCCGCCAAACCGCGTCTCATCACCGTCGCAAGCCGCGCCGCCGGCAAACGCCTCGATCCTCCCTCCGGCGCACAACACGCCGTCCCCGGCACCATGGTCATGTTCGTCCTCCTCGTCTCTTTCACCACCGGAGCCATCAGCCTCGTCATCCAGCGCCGCACTGGCACCCTCCGCCGCCTCGCCTTCGCACCCATCTCCCGCTCCGCCATCGTCGCCGGCAAATGGGCCGCCCGCTGGCTGCTGGCCGCCGTGCAAATCCTCTACGCCATGGCCGTCGGCACTTCCTTCTTCCAGGTCCAATGGGGAGCCCAACTCCCCACCGTCATCATCGTTCTGCTCTGTTACGCCGCCCTCGCCTCCACCCTCGGCGTCCTCCTCGGCAATTTCGCCCGCAATGAAAAACAAACCATCGGCTTCGGCGTCGTCGCCAGTAATCTCCTCGCCGCTCTCGGAGGTTGCTGGTGGCCCATCGAGATCACCCCCCAATGGGCCCAATCCATCGCCATCCTCCTCCCCACCGGCTGGGCCATGGACGCCATGCATAAACTAATTTCTTTTGAAATGCCGGCCTCGGCCATTCTCCCCCACGTCACCGCAATGCTCGCCGCCGCGCTCCTCGCCGGCTGGCTCATCGCCCGTCGCTTCCGCTTCGAATAATCCGGCGTGGGGCGGGACCCCTGTCCCGCGGCCAGCCTGGCCGCGTGTTGCTCTTGTAACTAACAGGTAACAATTTGCTCCAATTTCCCCTTGTTAGCGTGAAACCAGATCGCGGCCCGTATACCCCGCCGCGAAAAGTTTCTATCAGGGAGTTGGCTCACCATGTCTATCCTTCGCATTGCCCTCGCATTCGCACTAATTGCGAACGCAGCATTCCCGCAAATCACCGGTGAAATCCGCGGCACCGTCAGCGACGCATCCGGCGCGCTCGTCCCCGCGGCCAAAGTCAGCCTTACCAGCGTCGAAACCGGTGAGAAACGCGAATTCTTCGCCGACAAAGAAGGCCGCTTCGCTTTCGGTCTCCTCAAAATCGGCGACTACCAGGTCACCGTCGAAGCCGAGGGCTTCCGCAAAACATCCACCCAGGCCAACGTCCGCAGTTCCGAAATCACCGCCGTCAGCATCCGCCTCGAGGTCGGCCAGGTCACTGAGCAGGTTACCGTCACCGACGCCATCACCGTCCTCGACACCCAAAGCGCGCAAGTACAGGAATCCTACGACTCCAAGCGTACCGCCGAAATCCCCGTTGCCCGCAATCCCAATGTCCTTGCCACCACCCTCCCCGGCATTGTCCCCAATCCGTCCGCCTTTAACTCCGGCAGCTTCATCACCAACGGCAATCGCGCCCGTGCCAACAACATCACCATCGACAACATCACCGCCACCGATATCTCCACCGCCGGCACCGGCTCCACCAACAACGGCCCCCTCAACTTCTCCTCCATCAAGGAAGTCAAAATCATCACCAACAACATGAGCGCCGAATTCGGCCGCAACTCCGGCGCGCAGGTCCAATACATCACCAAATCCGGAACCAATGAACTGCACGGCGAACTCTACGAGTTCTTCCGCAACGACAAGCTCAACGCCCGCGACGTCTTCGACCGCAGCGGCAAGTCCGCCATCACCCGCTACAACCAGTTCGGCGGCGTCCTCGGCGGTCCCATCATCCGCAACAAAACCCATTTCTTCCTCAGCTCCGAAGTCGTCCCCATCCGCGGAGCCGGAGGCGCACGCATCGCGCAGGTGCCCACATCCTCCATGATTGCCCAGGTCTCCGATCCCACCTCCCGCCGCCTCCTCGAACAGTATCAACTTCCCGCCGCCACCAACGACCTCGGCACCTTCGGCAACGTCCAGCAGTCCGCTCCCAGCCCCACGGACTTCTATCAGTACTCCGCCCGCATCGACCATCAGTTCTCCTCGAAAGACACCATTTACGGCCGCTACGGACGCGCCCAGAACAACGGCACCAGCGCCAACAACACTTTCGTGGGAACCAACCTCTCCAACTTCGGACTCATCTCCACCAACAGCGTCTACAGCGCCAATATCAACGAAACCCACGTCTTCACCAACACGCTGATCAACGAAGTCCGCGCTGGCTTCGGCCGCACCTCGCCGATTTTCGATCTCAACACCACCGTGCCCCTCGGCCCCCGCATCCAGTTCGCCAACGGCCAGATCTCCACCTTCGGCCATAGCGACATTGCCCCCCAAGGCCGCATCCAAAACACCTATCAGGTTGGCGACACCATCTCCTGGTACAAGGGCGCTCACAACATCCGCGCCGGCGGCGACTTCTTCCGCTACCAGGGCAACAGCTTCTTCGAACAGCAGGTCCGCGGCACCTACATCTTCCTCAACTGGGATGACTTCGCTGCCGGCCGCCCCAACTCCTACACTCAACGCTTCGGCGGCACCGTCCGCGGACACCGCACCTGGATCGGCTCCGGCTTCATCCAGGACGACTACCGCATCAAACCTCACCTCACGCTCAACCTCGGCCTCCGCTTTGAAACCTACGGCGCTGTCACCGAAGTAAACAAACCCACATCCACCCTCGACTTCAACTGCCGCGACAGCCTCGGCGCCGCCGGCACCGGCCCTCTGGGTTGCTTCAACGTCGGTGATCAGGCCGTTCGCACCAACTACTACACCCAACCCCGCATCGGCTTCGCCTGGAATCCCGGCGGCGGCAAAACCGTCATCCGCGGCGGCTACGGCCTCGTCGCCGATTTCAACTTCCTCAACCCCATCACCAATCAGCGTGCCCTTCCGCCCTTCGTCGTCGCCGCCAACATCGTCGGCGTCGCCAATTTCACAGCCGGCAATAGCTGGAGCAACCTCGTCGGCGGCACCGCCGACATCCAGCGCCAAAGCTCCGCCCTCATCGGCCGCGTTCGCAACGACGTGCTCAACTACGGCGATGTCAACCCCGTCATCGACATCGGCCTCCGCAATCCGCAGGTCCATCAGTGGAGCTTCGGCATCCAGCGCGAACTCCCGCAACGCCTCGTATTGAAGGTGGGCTACAACGGCACCAAGGGCAACTACCTCCAGCGCGCCCGCCAGGTGAACCTCAATCCCAATCGCCCCCGTCCGGCCACCGATCTCACCGACGAACTCGCCCGCGCCAATGAATTCGTCAGTTCCCTCGCCGGACTCACCGGCTCACCCGTCCGCTCCAGCCGCCGCGATGATCCGCGCTTCAACGTCGTCAATTACTACGACAGCTCCGCCAACTCTAATTTCCACGCCCTCGAAGTCCTCGCCACCCGCCCCTTCGATCACGGCCTCTCTCTCCAGGTTGGCTACACCTACGGCAAATCCATCGACGATGTCTCCGATGCCCTCACCGCCATCTCCAACGACAGCACGCTCATTCAGAACCCCCTCAATCTCCGCGAAAACCGCGGCCCTTCGGGCTTCGATCTGCGCCAGCGCCTCGTCATCACCCACGTCTGGGAACTGCCTTGGGGCAAGCGCATCGCCAACCCCATCCTCAAGCAAATCGCCGACGGTTGGGGATTCTCCGGCATCACCAGCTTCCGCACCGGCTTCCCCGTCAGCTTCGACGCCGGCCCGCGTCTCGGCGTCGCCACCATCTCCACCATCACCACCGGCGGCATCCAACGGCCCATCTCCGCCGGCCCCTTCGAATTCAATCCACTTCCCGCGGGCAGCGCCGGAGCCCCCTCCGGCCTCACCAGCGACCCCGTCGCCGGACGCCGCATCTCCGCCTACGCCCAAAGCCTCGGCCTCTCCCAGCAACTGCTCGGAACCTTCGGCAACCTCGGCCGCAACACCCATCGCCTCAACGGCCAGACCGACTACACCTGGAACGTCTACAAGCGCTTCTCCTTCGCCGAGCGCATGAACCTCCAGATCCGCGCCGAAATGTACAACGTCTTTAACAACGTCAGCTTCCTCGACGTCAACCGCAACCTCACTAACGCCGCCTTCGGTCAATACACCACCGCCGCCGGCAACCAGCGCGTCTTCCAACTCGGGGCCGTCCTCCGCTTCTAACGGCCGCCGACCCATCGCAGGGGGGATGGCCGCAACGCCACCCTCCTGCCACAATGGACGAATGTCCCTCGAAAGCGATTTCCTCGAGGCCTTCGAACTCCACCACCCCGAAGCCATTCGCCGCGCCCTCGCCCAAGGAGCAAGCCCCACCACCCCCATCAAAGGCAAACGCCCCATCGACATCCTCATCGAGATGTACACCCGCTCCCCACGTTTCTCCGCCTGCCTCCGCGTCATGCTCGAAGCCGGAGCCGTCATCGGCCATCCCCTCCTCGAAGCCATCCTCCTCGACGACCATCAAACCCTCCACCAAATCCTCCACAATGACCCCGACGCCATCCACCGCAACCTGACCATCCTCGCCGCCTACACCTCCTGCCGCGAAGTCACTCCCCTTCACATCTGCGCCGAGTTCAACTCCATCCAATGCGCCCAAACTCTAATCGCCGCCGGAGCCAACGTCAACGCCCCCGCCGCTATCGACACGCAAGGACTCGGCGGCCAAACCCCCATCTTCCACGCCGTCAACAGCAATCTAAACCATTGCCGCCCCGTCATGGAACTACTCGCCGATTCCGGCGCCGATCTCACCATCCAACTCCAAGGCCTCGTCTGGGGAGATACATTCGAATGGGAAACCGTGCTCTTCGATGTCACGCCCATCTCCTACGCGCAATGCGGCCTTTACCGCCAGTTCCACCGCAACGAATCCCACATCTACAGCAACCTCGACTACCTCTACCGCAAGCGCCACAACACCCCGCTCCCCGCCCGCAACGTCCCCAATCGTTATCTCGGAGAATAATTCCGGATGTCCCCAACTCTCCTCACCCTCCTCACGGCCCTTACACTCCACGCGGCAGGCAGTTCCCAACTGCTATCCCCCACCGCGGCCTATTCCGGCATCGGCCACCTCCCACTCAGCAGCACCTGCACCGCATTCTTCATCCAAACCCCCGGCAACGGCCCCGCCTACGCACTCACCGCCGGCCACTGCTACTCCCTCGATGCCCAGAACGTCTTCCTCGACATCTCTCCCTCCTCCACCCGTTCCGTCACCTTCAACTACTTCGCCGATACACCCACTGAGCGCATCCCCATCAACATCCGCCGCATTGCCTACTCCACCATGAAGGGCTGGGACATTCTCCTCCTCGAACTCAACACCACCCGCGCCGAACTCGCCTCCCGCATAACTCCGCTCGCCCTCGAACCCCACGATCCCCCCACCGGCGAACCCATCTCCGTCTA
>CALFYN010000703.1 GCA_937952345.1 uncultured Acidobacteriota bacterium | reverse complement strand
GGCGTCAACCCACGCATCGGTTGCCCCGGCTGAATCACGTCCTGCGCAAACAGGCCGGCTACTGTAATGAACGCCACCGAAATCTGTAAGCTGTTTCTAATTAAAGACATGGGACTCCTCTAGTGTCCCCGCTACTATAAAAGCCTTTCCTGCACGCAACAATAAACGACCTGCCTTATTTCCTGGTACAGATCGTCAGTACAAGGGTTCTAAGATGCCGCCCGATCTGATACCCTCAGCGTATGCCCCTGTCCCGCAGAGCCTTCTTCGCTGCCTCCGCGGCCGCGTCGTTGTCCGCACAGTCTGCTCCACCTTGGAAAATCTCCGTATTCTCCAAGCATCTGCATTGGGCCGAGTACAAGGAGATGGCCGAGGTGTCCAAGGAGATCGGATTCGACGGCGTCGATCTCACCGTGCGAAAAGGTGGCCATGTCTTGCCGGAGCGCGTCGCCGACGACCTCCCCAAAGCCTTCCAAGCCGTTCGCAAAGCCGGGCTGGTCATGGAGATGATCACCACGGAGATCGCCGGCGGCAACACCCCGCACACCGAAGCCGTGCTCAAAACCGCAAGCTCCCTTGGCATTCGCTACTACCGCTTTGGAGGACTGCGCTACAAAGACTCGGGCGATCCCGCGGCACAGTTGAAAGAATTCGTCCCCGCCCTCCGGGATCTCGGCGCCATCAGCAAGCAGTACAACATGCACGGCATGTATCACACCCACTCCGGCATCAACCAGGTGGGTGCCGCACAATGGGATCTGCAGCGCCTGCTCGCCGAAGTCGGTTCGCCGCACCTCGGATTCAACTACGACATCGGGCACGCCACTGTTGAAGGCGGTTTCGGTGGATGGCTGCTCAGCACCCGTACGGTCGCCCCCATGATGAAAGGTGTCGCCCTCAAAGACTTCCTTTGGCGCAAGGACGCCAAAGGCGGTTGGCGTCCCGCCTGGTGCCCCATGGGGCAAGGCATGGTCAACTTCCCGAAGTTCTTCGCGCTCCTCAAGGAGCAGAAATTCCACGGGCCGCTCCAACTGCACTACGAATATCCGCTCGGCGGTGCCGACACCGGCAAGAAATCGATCCAGATCGACAAGGCTGAATTGATGGCCACCATGCGTAAAGACCTGCAATTCACGCGCAACGTGATTGCCCAACTCGGCTCCTAACGGCGTCCGCGTACACCTTTCAACTCCAGGCGAAACACACGCCCTTCGGTCTTGCTCCGGTGGCCGATACTCCCCGTCACATACAGTTGATCCATCCGCGGCCCGCCAAACGCAAGGTTACTGGTGTCGTAGTGCCCGCTCGCCAATCGCCTCACCAGGCGCCCGTTTCCATCCAGCACCAGCACCTGCCCCGTTCCCAGGTGCGCCACGTACAACCGGCCGGCGCTATCCATCGCCAGCCCATCCGGCGCGGCTTCATGCCCTTCCCTGCCCGGCAACGTCGCGAATACAGTGACCGGCCCGAGTTTCCCCGGCTCAAACACGGGAAACCGCAGAATCCGGTTCGGCACTGTCTCCGAAACAAAAAGGTGCTTTCCTGTTTCATCCAGCACCACCCCGTTCGGAACCCGCATTCCCCCAGCGCTCTGCCACGTGCGCCCCTCGCGATCCACGTAATGCACCGTTCCAATCGGCTCCACCCGTGATCCGCCCGGATCGCTGAAGTAAAACCCGCCATGGCCATCCAGCGTCAGATCGTTCGGAGCACGCAATGGCCGCCCTTCGCATTCCTCTGACGCGATCCCCACGCGCTTCCCATTGCCATCCATCCGCCACACCGCGGCTCTCTTCGATGCACACACCAGGTGTGTTCCATCGGGCAGAATCTTGTGTCCGTTGAACCCCGCCGCCGCATCCACCACCCACTCCGACAACTCGCCCCGCACACTCAACCGGTGCAGTCCTTCGTTGCTGGTGAAGAACAGATTCCCGCGCGAGTCAAACACCGGACCTTCCGTGAAAGTCCGCGTTCGCGCCACCTCCACGGGAACTGGATCGCCCACTGGCATCCCCTCACGATATGCTATTCGAGCAGTCAATGGAACTGAAGATTCTCGTCTCGCGCCACTCCGCGTTCTACTCGCCGCTCATCGCCGCCATCGCCGGCCCATTCCTCAACGATGAGGGATTCACGGCCACCTACGGAGTCCTGGCGCCCGGCCAGACTTCGCGCGAGATGCTGCATCGCCGCGAGGCGCACATCATTCAGTCCGCCGTCTCCTCCAATTGGGGTCCGATGGAAAAAGGCATCGAAGGGCTTCCCGTACACTTCGCCCAGATCAACATCCGCGATGGCTTCTTACTCGCCTCCCGCCATCCGCTCCACACGCCGTTCGAATGGAAGATGCTCGAAGGCCGCTCCCTCCTCGCCGATCACGGCGGGCAACCGCTGGCCATGCTCCGCTACGCTGCCCACGTCAACAACGCCGAGTGGAGCCACATTCATGCCATCGACGCGGGCGCGCCCGAACAGATGATCGAAGCATTCCTCCAGGGAGAGGGCGACTTCATCCACCTGCAAGGGCCCGCACCCCATCAACTCGCACTCCAAGGCAAAGCCACGATCTGCGCATCCGTCGGAGCTTCCATGCCCCCGGTGGCCTTTAGCAGCCTCGTCGCACTGCCCGATTTCCTCGCAAACGAACACGCCGCGAAATTTCTCAGAGCCTACCGCAAAGCCAGAGAGTGGGTGAGAGAAGCAGATCCAGAAACCATCGCCGGCATCGAAGCTTCCTTCTTCCCCACCGTACCGCGCGACGCCCTCCGCGCGGCCATTGCCGATTACCAGAAACTTGGCTGCTGGAGCGGCGAAACAGAGATCCCGGAAGATCTCTACCAGCAGTCCCTCAACGTCTTCGCATATTCCCGCCTCATCAACCGCCGTCATGGTTATGAGGCGGTTGTGAGGCGGATCGGGGAGTAAAGGCAGCAACTTCCACTTATTCCGCGGAGCGGCCTTTTTGAGGTGTGAGATCGATGGTATACAGCCGTTCCCGTTCAGCAGACGTCATCTTGTGTTTCATGCCAGTGCCGTATTCCTTGTTGTGGACACTCACACTTTGCAGGAGGCAAGCGCCGCCCAAACAGGAAAATCGCATGAAGGGTTTTGTTTCGGCGCGTTCCCGCACGTATGGCATCGGCACAATGAAGTGAATTGCCTTGCCCGACTCTCGATTCTGCATCCGCACGATTGTGTTTCCCGAGATCGCCAGACTCATGGTCATCTCATAGCCTCCCGGTACGAGCGATGCCTTCCCCGCCTGGAACGCGAACGGCACTTCCGCCTGCAGCCGGCCCAAAAACTGCTGCGCTCCGGCAACCGGCGCCATTATCACCACCGCGGCCACAGCCGCCAGTTTCACCAGATTCTTCTTCATGACTTTCACCTCGATTTGAATTCGCCCTACGTCACCCTTCATTGCAGGCCCAGTGCCAAACCATCCAAAGACCCCAATTCGTTGCAAACAGGTAAGCCGCTCCCAACTCCATATACACTTCGGTTCATGGCAGTGAACCCGGCTGTTCACAACGCCCCGTAAACCGCCTCCCATAACCGTGGCCTTTCCCGTGCTGTTACACTGACCCGAGATCCATGGGCGCTGAGCTGTTGGCTATTCAAGGTCCCCTTTCCGGGAATCGTTATCCCCTCGATGCCGGCGAACTCCTCGTCGGCCAGGCTCCCAACTGCGAGGTCGTCCTCCACGATCCGCTCGTGGGATGGCGCCACTGCGCGCTCCGCAAAGACGGCGGCGGCCACTTGCTGCTCGACTACCGCTCACAGGGCGGCACCTTCGTCAACGGCAAGCGCGTCCTCGAAGCCCGGCTCTCCGGCGGCGATCAAATCCGCATCGGCGATTCGCTCTTCCTCTACAACACCTCTGAACGCAACAAGCATCTCGAATCCACACGCACCACACTGCTCCGCGCCTGCACTTTGCACTTCATCGCCAAGGCGATCGCCTCCGTCGATGACCTGAACTCCCGCGGCCCCTTCGAGGCCCAGTTCTTCCAGGTGATCGGCGACATCCTCCCCATTCGCGGCGGCTTCCTCGTCCTAGCCACCAACGAAGCCGACGTCGCCGCGCAGATCGCTCGTCAGATTCACGACGAAGAGATCGCCCGCACCGTTGTCACGCGCACCACCGCCGAGGGAATCTTCGCTGACCAGGGATGGGTGGTTCACCCCATGTACGTGCATGGCGCATTCGCCGGAATGCTGGGCGTGCAAACCGAACCCACCGCCGAAAGCCGCGACATTCTCAGCGCCCTCACCATCCTCATCGCCGCCGCGCTCGAAAACAAGCGCGACGTGGCGGTCCTCGAAACCGACAACGCCCTGCTTCGCGAGCGCGTCGAGCGTGACCGCTCCGGCATCGTTGGCGACAGCCCCGCCATCCTGCGGTTACTGGACATGATCTCCCGTGTCGCGCCGCGCGACACCACGGTGCTGATCCTCGGCGAGAGCGGCACCGGCAAGGAACTCGTGGCCCACGCCATTCATCAGCGCAGCAATCGCCGCCTGCGCCCCTTCGTCGCCATCAACTGCGCCGCGCTCACCGACACACTCCTCGAAAGCGAATTGTTCGGCCACGAAAAGGGAGCCTTCACCGGAGCCGTCGCGCAAAAAAAAGGAAAGCTCGAAATGGCCGAAGGCGGCACGATCTTCCTCGATGAAATCGGCGAGATGGCCCCCGCTCTGCAAGCGAAACTGCTTCGCGTCCTGCAGCAGCGCACTTTCGAGCGGGTCGGTGGCACCCGCACCATGCGCCTCGATGTCCGCCTCATCGCCGCCACCAATCGCGATCTCGCCGCCGAAGTCCGCCGCGGATCTTTCCGCGAAGACCTCTACCACCGCCTCAATGTCGTCGCCGTGCGCACTCCCCCGCTGCGCGATCGCAAGGGCGACATCCCCGTCCTCGCCCGCCACTTCTTAGCCGCCGCCTCCGCCCGTTGCCGCCGCCGTGTCCTCGACCTTACCCCCGACGCCGAGCAACTCCTCCTCGCCTACGACTGGCCCGGCAACGTCCGCGAACTCGAAAACACCATCGAACGCGCCGTGGTCCTCGGACAGGGCGACCACGTCCTTCCCGAAGATCTACCCGACGAAATTCAGGAAGTGGCACAGTCCGATTCCGCCGATCTGCACAGCACCGTCAGTACCACCAAACGCGACTCCATCCTCCGCGCGTGGGAACAATCGGGCGGCGATTACAAAGCAGCGGCCCAACTGCTGGGCTTGCACCCAAACTCGCTCCTGCGCCTGGTGCGCACGCTGGGCCTTCGCCCATTGCTCCGCAAATAGATCACGCTCGCTTCGAGAACGAATCCACCGCACCCGCTTCATCGGGGAACTGTGGGAAGAACGTGTCCACCCGCGTGATCTGCAGCACGTCCATGAGCCGCTTTCCCGCGCCGGCCATCGCCACAGCCAGCCCCTTCTTCTTCGCCGTCGAATACAACTGCACCAATTCCGCGATGCCCGCGCTGTCGCTGGTGAACAGCCCGCCTACATGCAGCACGATTCCCGCCGTATCCGGCTTCAATCCAGCCTCCAGTGCCGTCAGCAGCGTCCCCAAGGGCCGCCCCGCGCGCAGGTCGCCGATCAATTCCAAAACCAGTACTGCGCCCGATTGCCGGGCTTTGATATCGAGTGCCATGAACTATTCAGTCTACCCGCCTTTAGAAACTTCCGCTGAATAGGCGCGGCGTATAGCTCACCGGGCCGTTGGCGGGATTGCGGAACGAAACCCCAATCTCACGCGATTGCCCCTCCCCAAGCCCGCCCCCTTCCGTCACCAGGTATGGTGCCCCTCCTGTCGTACCCGTCGCGTTCGCCAGCGTCACTCCTTCCGTCAATTCCCTGAGCACCAGCACCACCGGCCCATCGATCGCCGCACCACGATTTGTCACCGTCACCTTCGCGTCATAAAGCAATGTGCTTCGATTGAACGTCAACCCGGAAATCTCAATCGACACCTGGTCCGTCACATCTACTGCCACCGGCAGCCGCACATAAATCACCGCGGCGTCGTGGTCGGAAATCCGTTCCGGCCTCGTAACGTCGTTGCGCATCACCTCTGGAAAATCCGCATTCATCCGAGCGTATGCCGCCCGCGTCACCAACGGAGCCATTACCTCGTTCACCAATACTTGATCCAACGCCTGTGCGTTTCCGTTGAACACGTAGCTGTATCGTTGTTCCGCGGCAACTCTGCTGATCGTATTCGTCAAATCCGGATTCACAAGATCCGCCGAGCCCAACACCAGCAACGGGGGATTCGTCGGATTGCCCCGCAAAATCCCCACTACGTCCACATAACCATCGTTGAACGGATACGCGTTCAAATCGCCCAGCACGATGATTCGCTCGGATGCATCCGCCTCCTGCCGAGCCTGCACCAGCATCGCGACCGCTTCCGCCTGAGCCCTGCGCTTGGCCCACACCCGCCGTCCTTCCACCCCATCGTCGATCCCGTTCATCGACCGCAAATGATTCGCCACCACCGTGAATGCCAGCCCCGTCGCCCGCGCCCGCAACACCAGCGGAGGCCGGTCATGCAGCACCGCCGGCTGACTGGTCAGCGGATCGAGATAGGTGTCGCTCTTGCCCGCCTGCATCACTTCCACCACGTTCACCTTGGGCGTCTTCACCAGATAACCCACGTCGATTCCAGACGGGTCGTTCCCCTCCTCAAGATAAGCCTCGTATTGCGGATTCGCCTGCCCCGCCGCTGCCGCGTCGTTATTGATCTGGGTTGCCAGCGCCCGCAGAGTAGCGATGTTCTCTACCTCCATCACCGCCAGCACATCCGGCATCCGCAGCACATTGCGAATCCCCAGCGACGCCTTTCGCAGCCGCCGTTGTAATGCCGCCTCGGTCAGCACAGCGTCCAATAGATCGGCATCGTCGGTTGTATCGAAGAACCGTTCCATGTTGAAGCTTGCCACCGTCAACTCATTCGCCGCCGCGGCCGCCACGGGTGTCGCCGCGATCTCCCCGCTCGCCTTCGCCCCCGACTCAGGATCCAGCGCCACCGTATACCGGCGCGAACGGTAGTCCAGCGCGCCCACCACATTCGTCACCATCTGCCCCGCCGCTACATCCAGGTTCGTTCCTCCCACCTGCCCGCGCGATTCCACCGCGATCCGCTCCGGATTTCCATCAAACCGTGGAATCGGCGGAATACTGCTCCCCGCTGGAGGCGCATTCGGAGCCTCGATTCCCGGCTCGCGAAACGGCCGTGCCACCCCGTCAATCACGCCGAAAAATACACCGCTCGATGTCGACACCGCCGTTGATTCGTTCACGCTACCCCCGGTAGGCCCAATCACACGCATCGATGCGATCTCCACGCGCATCCCTTCATACCGTTCCAGCAAATGCAATCCACCCGCCGGACTCGTATCCTCCGCCCGCAACACCACCGGCGCCGGCAACGCATGGTCCGTCGAGATCACCGCGACACTCCTCGGCTGGCTGATCTCGGTTACCGTCGGGCTCGCCGGATCGTTCGCCGGCGCGAACTCCAGCACCGGCCCCGTCACACAAGCCAAGGCCCCCTTGCTCACTCCTGGAGCCGTGGAGGTAAAAACAAAAAGGCCCTCCGATGTTTCCGGATCTCCGTCTTCATCCTCCGCCGCCGACTGCATGTAAAATCCGTTCGTCCGCACGCCCGTCACGATTCCGCTCACCGTCACCGTCGTGTTGTCCGCCAGCGGAGACACCGGACCGTTCCCTTGAATTTGGCTGATCCTGTGCGTCGGCGCGCACACAGCCGGACCATCCACCGCCAGTTCGAATGTCTTCTCCGTTGCCGCGTTCGACGCATCCCGCGCCCGAATCGTGAAGGTGAACGGCGATCCCAGACTCGTCACAGGCATCCCCAGCAAAAATCCCGTCGGGTCCAGAGTCAAGAAGCCCGGCAGCGGATTCGAAATCGAAGCCAGCGTGAACAGCACTTCTCCCCTCGCCCCCTCCGTGAGCAACTGCACGCGGTAGGGCGAGTTCACCTGCGCATTCGGCAACCGCGCCTCCGTCGTAATCGTCAGCCCCGCGCTGCACGACACAAATGGCGAACGGGAATTACGGGGATTGGGAGCCTGAACCACAAAATCCGAATTGTTGCGCCCGTCATCCGTGCAGCCGTTATCTTTCCGCACCGCCGCCGTCGTATTGCTCAGTAGTGGCGTTGGTGACGGGCCTTCAAAGCAGTTCGTCCCCGTGCCGTATCCTACGAAATCCACCACGCCCGCCGTCGGGCATCTTGTCCCAGTGGCGATCTGCGTCGCATTGTTCACCAGAGCCACCTTGCCCGCGGTGGCGCTCATGTTCACCTGCCCTGATCGATCGGGCTCCGGAAGATTCTCCGTCCCTCCAGTGCCTTGCGATTGCCGGATCAGATAATACTGCCCCGGAGCCAGCGTTCCCGACAGATTCGTCACCAGCCACGTCGTCCCCGCCGCCGAAGCATACTGCACCGACCAGGAACTGAGATCCACCGCGGCCTCGCCACGGTTGAATAATTCGATGAAATCGTTCCGGTATCGAGATCCGGCGTTGCCGCCCCCACCATACACCTGGCTGATCACAACCTGCGAGAACGCCGGCGTAGCCAGCGCTAACAAAAGGAATAGGAACACAGTTCACTTCATACCACAGTCCCCGGATAGCCCGTCTCCGCTAGCAGCCTTTTCAACCGCGCCCGCATATCCTCCAACACCCGCGCCGCCGCTGCCTCCTTCGCCAGATTCTTCATCTCCAGCGGATCGTTCTGCAAGTCGTACAGTTCCTCATAGGGCAACTCGCCCTTCATCGGATACGCCGGGTCCGTATTGCCAATATCGGGATAGCGGATGTATTTATACCGCCGCGTGCGCACGCCCACCTGTGTCGGATCAGTCGGGTACGATTTCTCCCAGTTGTATTCGTACAACCAGTCCTCGCGCCCTGGAGCCTTCGGATTCTTCAGATACGGCTTCCACGATTGCCCCTGCATCTCTTTCGGAATCGCCACGCCCGCAAAGTCCAATATCGTCGGCGCCAGGTCGATGTTCAACACCATTTGGTCGAACACCGCACCCCCTTTGATCATCCGCGGATAATGCACCAGCCAGGGAATACGGATCGAATCCTCATACATCGCCCGCTTGTCGTTCAGCCCGTGCTGCCCTTGAAAATAGCCGTTGTCGCTGCTGAACACAATGACGGTATCGTTCAAATCGCCGCTCGCCCGCAGATTCTCGACAATCTGCCCGATGCCCTCGTCCACCGCCACCAGACAAGCCGCAATCAGCCGCTGCCAGTCGCTGTAATGATACTTCTGCAGCAATCCCTCCAGCCCATGCCAAGACTTGCGCCGTTCCTTCAAATACGATGGCCGCCCTTCATAACGGTCGTCCCACGTCTTCGGCAATGGCATGTGCTCATCCTGGAACATCGCTGCATGTTCCTTCTTCGGCTCAAACGGCCCATGCACGGCCTTGTGCCCGACGAACATCACGAATGGCTTCGCCTTGTCGCGCGTCTTCAAGAACTCCAGCGCGAAGCGGTTGATGTGATCCGTGATGTAACCCTCCGTCGGCGTCGGTTTCCCATTGACCACAAACCGGTTGTTGAAATACGACCCCTGTCCTGGGAAAGTCGCCACCTGATCGCATCCCGCCAGCGCTTCCTGGAAATTCGGAATATGCACCTTCCCGATATACGCCGTGCTGTATCCGGCATCGCGTAACAAAGGAAATACCGTCGGCACGCCCGATCGAAAATTGCTGTCGCGCCGGTTATCCACCACCCCGGTCTTATGCACGTAGCACCCACTGATGAATGACGAACGGCTCGGCGAACACAGGGAAGTCGTGACAAACGCGTTGCGGAAATTCC
>CALFYN010000702.1 GCA_937952345.1 uncultured Acidobacteriota bacterium | reverse complement strand
CTTCCATGACTGGGGCGGGGATGTGCGGATTTAGGGGTTCAGCGTAGGGTGGGACGAAGATACGCGCGGGGAAAGGAGGGGCCTGATGCTGGTTGTAGACGATCTGGGGGAACCACTCCTGAAACAACTGACGAGTCACGTGGCGGGTTTCTTCGAGGTTCAGCATGAACCAATCGCGGTTGTTGTCGTGGCCCGCGTACTTCTGATAGAGGCGCGGCAATGACGCGCCTTCAAACGGGGTGCCGAGATTCTTGCGATGCCAATCGGCGATCCAATCGAGGCCGTCCGGATTGATGCACGGAATCTGAATGAGGATCACATTCCGGCGGATGCGCCGCACCTCTTCGCTTTCGTCGGTGAGCATCTTGTGGGCGAGATGCGGCGCCTGCTGCGAGGGGGCGACCTCGGAGGCGTGGAGGCCGGAATCAATCCAAACGACGGCCTTACCTTCGAGCGACAGGCGAAGGGCTTCCTCCTTGCCGCCATTGCCCAGAGCGAGTTTGCGGCTGATGGTGCGATAGTGGTCGAGCCTGGCGAGGTTGGAGGGATCCGAGATGAAAGCCATATACATTGGCTTGCCCATCTCGGTCTTGCCGAAATTCACCAGTTTGATGCGATTCGATGCACTTTCCAGTTTCTGAAAGTAGGCGATGAGTTCGCTGTAGTTGACGAGTTTGTTGTCGTCGCCAGGGGAAAATCCAAAATGTTGCTTGGGCTCGGGGACGGCGGCAAGGGCGGCCACGCAGCACAGAAAAGCGATGAAACGAAAGAGCCTGCGCATGATCCGATCATGATAGCAACAACAGGCGCCCCCACTATGCGAAACTTGAAACCCAGAACCGTATGCGTACTCTCGCTCTGCTCGTTGTGTTTGCGGCCACCGCCTTCCCGCAGAAGGAATATATCAAGGCGAACTACACAAAGTACGAATACCGGATTCCCATGCGCGATGGAAAACGCCTGTTCACCAGTGTGTATACGCCGAAAGACAGTTCGCGGCAGTATCCGTTCCTGATGACGCGTACGCCGTATTCGGTGAAGCCGTATGGCGCGGATCAGTATCCGGAGAACTTCCCGAAATCGGAGAAGTTCGTGAAGGAAGGCTTCATCTTCGTGTTTCAGGACGTGCGGGGACGGTACATGTCGGAGGGCGAGTTCGTCAACGTTCGCCCGTACAACCCGAACAAGAAGGGGCCACAAGATATCGACGAGTCGTCCGACACATACGACACGGTGGATTGGCTCCTGAAGAATATCCCCAACCACAACGGGCGGGCGGGCATCTACGGGATTTCGTATCCCGGCTTTTATGCGGCCATGGGGGCCATCGATGCTCATCCGGCGATGAAGGCGTCTTCGCCACAGGCTCCGGTGACCGATTGGTTCATCGGCGACGATTTTCATCACAACGGAGCATTCTATCTTCCGCACTTCTTCCGGTTCTTTACCTCGTTCGGCGTGGCGCGCCCGGAGCCAACGACGAAGTCGGCCGACAGTATCGCTCCGGAGTTTCCCAACGGCTACGAGTTCTATCTGAACGTAGGGCCACTGGTGAATTTAAACGAGAAGTACTTCAAGAACCAGATCGCCTATTGGAAGGAGTTTATTGAACATCCCAACCTGGACGAGTACTGGAAGGTTCGCGATTTGCGCTATGGGGCGAAGAACGCCAAGCCGGCGGTGATGACGGTGGGCGGGTGGTTCGACGCGGAAGATCTCTTTGGCGCGCTGCGACTGTATGAAGCAATCGAGAAGAACGCGAAGACGCCGCAGAACATGCTGGTCATGGGGCCCTGGTTCCACGGCCAATGGGGAGGTAGAGACACTGGCGAGAAACTGGGGCACGTGAACTTCAACGCCAAAACGAGCCAATTTTACAAGGATGAAATCGAGTTTCCCTTCTTCATGCATCATCTGAAAGATCAGGCGGAGATGAAGCTTCCCGAGGCTTTCATGTTCGAAACGGGGGCGAATCAGTGGCGCAAGTTCGATGCGTGGCCTCCGAAGGAGGGAACGCCGAAGACATTGTATTTCCATGCGGACGGAAAACTCTCCTTTGAGCCGCCGCGAGGCGAGGGTTTCGATGAGTATGTCAGCGATCCGAATCGCCCCGTCCCATTCACGCCGGGAATCGCGAAAGCGATGACACGGGAGCATATGGTGGACGATCAGCGGTTTGCGGCCATGCGTCCCGATGTACTCGTGTATCGTAGCGAGGTTCTGGAAGAAGATGTGATCCTGGCCGGGCCACTGCGGGCTTCGCTCTACGTGTCCACAACCGGCACGGATTCCGATTGGGTGGTGAAACTGATCGACGTCTATCCGGATGATTATCCCGATCCCGATCCGAATCCGGAGAAAGTGGTGATGGGCGGCTTTCAACAGTTAGTGCGCGGCGAATTGTTCCGCGGCCGATTCCGCAACAGCTTCTCCAAACCCGAACCGTTCACGCCCAGCAGAGTGGAAAAAGTGGAGTACGAACTACCCGACGTGCTGCACAATTTTCGCCGCGGGCATCGCATCATGATTCAGGTGCAGAGCAGTTGGTTCCCGCTGATCGACCGAAATCCGCAGAAATACGTGGACAACATCTATAACGCCAAGCGCGAGGATTTCATCAAAGCCACACAGCGCGTCTACCGTTCCGCCGGACAGGCATCCCAGATTCGCGTGCTCACTATTCGTTAACCGGATTCCCTCATGACCCTGCAAACCATCGACTGGATCATCGTCCTCGCCTCGGTTCTGATCTGCTTCCTGCCGGCGCTGGCGTTTCGCAAACGCTCCGGCAAGAACACGACGGAGTTTTTCGCTTCGGGGCGTTCGGTGCCGTGGTGGCTGGCGGGCATTTCGATGGTGGCGACGACGTTCTCGAGCGATACGCCGAACCTGGTGACAAACTTTGTCCGCACACAAGGCGTGGCCGGCAACTGGCAATGGTGGGCGTTCACTTTGACGGGTGTAGCCACGGTGTTTTTTTACGCCAAACTGTGGCGGCGCAGCGGTGTGCTCACCGATCTGGAGTTCTACGAACTGCGGTATTCGGGGAAAGCGGCAACGGCGGTTCGCGGATTCCGGGCGTTGTATCTGGGGTTGTTCTTCAACTGCATCATCATGGCTTCGGTGAATCTGGCGGCGTGCAAGATCGCCAACGTGCTGTTCGGGATGACGCGCATGCAGACGCTGCTGGCGGTGGGGATATTGAACGTCGCCTTCGCCGCACACACGGGATTGTGGGGCGTGCTGGTCATTGACATGATTCAGTTCATCATCAAGATGGCCGCCGTGTTCGCCGCGGCGTACTTCGCCCTGCAGTTGCCACAGGTGGGCGGACTCGATGGACTGGTAACGAAACTGTCGCAGCAATCCGGTCCGGGGGGATTCAGCTACCTCAACATGCTGCCCGATTTCACGAACAATTGGGATCTGGCGGTGGCCGTCTTCATCATGCCGATCGCCGTGCAGTGGTGGAGCGTTTGGTATCCCGGCGCGGAACCGGGCGGCGGCAGCTATATCGCGCAACGCATGCTGGCATCAAAATCGGAGCGCGACTCGTTAGGCGGAACGCTGTTCTTCAACCTCGCGCATTACGTACTGCGGCCCTGGCCGTGGATACTGACGGCGCTGGCCTCGCTGCTGGTGTATCCGGAATTGAAGGATATCCAGACGGCAGTGCCGCATGTCGACCCGTCATTGATCGGTCATGATATCGCCTATCCCGCGATGCTGAAGTTCCTCCCTGTGGGATGGATGGGACTGATGGTAGGGGGACTGATCGCGGCCAATTCCTCGACAATCCTGACGCATCTCAACTGGGGCGCGTCGTACATGGTGCACGATTTCTACCGGCGTTTTGTTCGGCGGGATGCCGATGAGCATCATTACGTGCGTGCCGGGCAATTGGCGACTGTGGTGCTGTTTGTGCTGTCCTCGTCGCTGGTGTTTGTGCTGGAATCGGCGCAGGACAATTTCAATATCATGCTGCAGGTGGGCGCGGGAACGGGCTTGTTGTACCTGCTGCGCTGGTTCTGGTGGCGCGTCACGGCATGGTGCGAAATCACGGCTATGGCGAGTTCGTTTGTGATTTCGGTGGGGTTCATTTTCTTGCACAAGGCCGGTATCAATTGGGGAACGCATCGTGAACTGTTGATCACAGTGCTGTTCACCACGGTTTGTTGGATAGCGATGGCATATCTAGGACCGCAGACGGAGCGCACAGCATTGATCGAGTTCTACAAGAAGGTGAGGCCATTCGGACCAGGCTGGCGAGAGATTCAGCGCGAGGCCGGCATCAGCGATGCCGAAGCAGCAGCCTTTGCAAGGGAAGACAATATCCCGCTGGCGATGATTGGATGGGTGTCCGGGAGCATCGTCATTTGGTCGGGTTTGTTTACCGTAGGGAATTTCTTGTACGGGCGGATGGGGTATGGGTTCGGCCTGCTCGCGGTGTTGGTTGTGAGCGGGGCTGTGTTGGTGGGAGTAATCCGGAGACTGTGGAAGTGAGTCAGGAGGCCTGTGCCTTCAGCCACTCCTGCAGTTTCTCCTGGCTGCGAACGTAAGGTTTCAATCCCAACCACAGCAGCACCGATGAAACCACATGCGCCGATAGCGACACGATGAGGATGGATGTACCGACGCGGTTGTCGTCGGCAAACACATAATCCGTCACCATAGCCACGGCGGTGGGTCCAATGCCCAGTCCGATGAGATTGATGACGAAGAGATAGATGGAACTCGCCTGGCCGCGCATGCGGGCTGGTGTGACCTGCATGATGGCCGCGGGTGCTATCCCGAAGGGAGCGGCGACAAGAAACACGGTAGGAGCGAGGAGAGCCATCGACACCCACGGGTCCGGCACCAGCAGGTACCCCGCGCCGGAAGGTAACCATGCGATGGCCACCATCAAGGCCACACGCATTGCCGCATCCTTTTTTCCGCGGGCTGACCAGCGGTCGGCCAGCCACCCTCCCCACACGATGCCCAGCGCTCCGCAGATTGCCACCAGAGTGCCGTAGATTTTCCCCGTTTCCGCTGCCGTCCATCCATGCGTGCGCACGAAGAAGGAAGGAATCCAGGCAGCACTGCCGTAGGAAGAAAAAGACAGCAGCGCGATGCCGACGTTATGGCAGAAGTAGGTTTTCCAGTTTGCGCGCATGTAGTGAAACACTTCGCTGATGGGAATGGAGGCGGCATTCGACGTGGTGCCACGGCGGGCGGGCTCCGCCACCGTGTACATCAGCAGGGCCAGCGCAACTCCGGGCAAGCCGACGGCAAAGAACACCACCTGCCAGGACCGCATCTCTCCAATCAGGGGAAGAATCCAAGTCTCCTGGCTCGAACTCCATTCGGTCACGAATCCACCGAGCAGAAACGCCATCCCGGAACCGATGTATATGCCCATGCCATACACGCTGAGCGCAGTGGCGCGGCGCTGCGGGGGAAAGTAGTCGGTCAGCAACGAATAGGCTGCAGGCGACAAAGTCGCTTCGCCGACACCGACGCCCACCCGCATCAACAGCATCTGCACGAATGTCCGCGCCAGTCCGCAGCCGGCAGAGAAGAGACTCCATGTGGCGAAACCGATGGCGATGATCGTACGGCGGCTATGGAAGTCGGCCAGACGGCCGAGCGGGATACCGAAGCCAGTGTAGAAAAGCGCGAAGGAGAAGCCCATGAGCAGGCTCATCTGCGTATCGGTCAACCCCAGATCGCGCCGTACGGGGCCCACCAGCAGATTGAGAATCTGCCGGTCGATAAACGAAAACACGTACACCAGGGTGAGCAGGGCGAGAACATACCAGGCGTAGGCCGGTTTTGGAAACGGTGGGTCAGCGATGCGTGTTTCGGGCGACGGGGCTTTCTCAGCTTGCATGAGGGAGATAAGTATATCCCAGCCAGTTGACGAGCGTTCAGTCGCCGGATTCGAGAGGCCGTTGCTTCTTCAACTCGAGCAGGAGGCTCTGATTCGATTGCATTAGCCGCGCCAGCACTTCCCCAGGATCTTTGCCAGGATGGGCAGGCGGGGCCGATTCCAACACTTCCGTCAACATCGTGTTAATGGAAGCGGGCAACACACCTTCCAGATACTCGAGTCCGAGCCCTCGCAACAGGCGATCTTCGCTGTGCAACGCGCGGAATGCCACCTTCAGGGGCTCACGCGGAAGTACGACAGCAAGCAGGCTGAAGACGTTCTCCAGACTCTGATTGGCGCGGTCTTTCAGCACATCATCGAGGAAGGAGAATCCGCTATCTGAGGCATCGCGAGTATCGAGCAGCCGGCGTCCCTGCCAGATCGGCGTGGCGACGCCGAGTTCCCGTTTCACTGCTTCGTAGATGGCTTCCTTGTCGAAGTACAGTTCAGGCTTCGTCTGCTTGAGGTAATCGAGCGCTCGGCTGGCCTGGAAGCGCAATTCGAAATGCGCGTCGCCGAGCGCTTCCATGAGGCCGTCGACACCGCGTTGCGAACCGGTGCGCGCCAGGATGCGCGGGATACGGCGACGCACGGCGAAATCCTGCTTCTCATCCAGCAGCACATCGGTGAGCAGGCCTGTTACCACGGGCCCAGCCTGGGTCAGTACATCGCGAGCCGCTTCACTCACTTCATCCCAGGCGAGCAATCGGATGATCTGCGGCGCCAACAGTGGCTCCCATCGTTTCAATTTTTCGAGCGCCGGCCGCACTCGGTCGGGATTCCCGGAGCGAAGGTCGGCAAGGGCATCCACCACTGGATCAGTAGCGACGGTCAGCGTGACAGGCCTGGGCGGGGTCGCAGTCCTGGGCCGTTCCTTCACGCTCGCCTGTGCGCTGACCGTTCGCAGCACGGCGGACATGGTTGTGGAGTCCTGCACATCGGCGATGTCGAGTTCCACCGCCCGCGTGAGTAGCCCCTTTTCCAGCACGCCGAGATACGCCTTATCCATGCGGGTGGTGATCCAAACGCTTAGCGCGGCCAGAACAATGGTGATGCCCAGAATTTCCGTGCGTGCGTGGATGGGATAAAGCAGGATCAACTGGATCGCCGCGGCACCCACGGCATCGCCGAGGCGGTCGCACCCCACATCGATCACCGTCTTTACCGCACGCTTGTCCCGGGCAGGGATCGGCGTAAAGAACAGTTCATAACCGGAGCGAAATAGCGATCCTCGGAGGATCAACTCAATCGCTCGTACGCTGGCGACCATGGGAAAGAGAGGAAGTAACAAAGCGGTAGAGGATCCGGCAGCAACCGCCAACGCAAGCGACATTACCGACCTTCCCAATCCGAGCTTTGAGAGAGCGATCGGAGTAAGCAGAGACTGGACCAGAAAGGTCAGAACCTGCCCGCCGGTGTAGTAAATCGCAAAGTACCGCGTCAGCGCCGGACCGCGCCCAAAGGAACTTGCGGCGCCGCTCTTGAAGAGGTAGTCGAGCATGGCGGCCGAGGTTGTCCCCAAAAGCACAAGCACGGCCAGGCTCAGCAAGAATGGAGCCCCGGCAAACGCCCGGCGGGCAGCGGGCCAGCCCTCCTCTTCGTCGCCGCTCCTGTGAGGCGTGGTATGAGGCAACTGGCACATTCCCGCCAACATCAATCCGCAGCCCAGGTGCAACGCGCCCAGCACCAGCAGCAGAGCATCCACTGACAACAGCGCCACAGTGCGTTCCGCGAGCAAGCCACCGACGATGCCGCCCGCGGTCCCCATGCCGGCAATACGGCCGAAACGCATCTTCGCTTCGCGCGGATCAAACAATTCGCTGGCCAGCGACCAGAACCCTGACAGGAGGATGGCGCCGAAACCCACGATATGGAGATAGACCATGTAGACCGTTGCATCGCGGTGCACGCCGATGAGGAAGTACTCCGCGAGATGGCCGGCGGAACTGGCGAGATAGGCCATGGGAACCAGGCGGCCGGGGCTCAGCCGGGACAACGCGCGGGAGAAGGCGAGGGAGAACAAAACGGCAACGATGGCGGCGAGTCCGACGATCTTCGGGAGGTCTGTTGCCGGGAACCGCGACAGAAAGAGCCCGTCGCGCGCTGCTTTGGCGGCAATTGCGCGATGGCGCGCCGCACGACG
>CALFYN010000701.1 GCA_937952345.1 uncultured Acidobacteriota bacterium | reverse complement strand
ATCACCATCGGTACAACCACCATCACCATCGTCCAGGACGCCGCCCCCGCCATGTCCAACGCCCTCCGCTTCGTCTCCCTCGCCCCCTGCCGCCTCATGGAAACGCGCCCCGAATATAACTTCGAGGGCCGCACCGGAGCCTTCGGCCCACCCTACATGCAGGCCAACGAATCCCGCACCCTCATCCCATCCCAATCAAACGTCTGCACCATCCCCGCCGACGCGAAAGCTTACGTACTCAACGTCACCCTCGTCCCCCGAGGCCCCGTCGATCACATCACCGTATGGCCCGCCGGCCAGTCCCGCCCCAACTTCTGGACCCTCCGTTCCCCCGATAGCCAAATCGTCGCCAACGCCGCCATCGTCGCCGCCGGAACCAGCGGCGGCATTCAGGTCTTCGCCTCCAACGACGCCGATCTCATCATCGACATCGCCGGCTATTTCACTGATTCCCCCTCCGCCTCCAACCTCGTCTTCTACCCGCTCACCCCCTGCCGCGTCATCGACACTCGCCTCGACTACCGCCAGCCCGCCGGACCCTTCGGCCCACCCTCCATGACCGCCCAAACCAAGCGCACCTTCCAATTCCCCGCCGCCGGCGCCTATTGCACCATCCCCGCCACCGCCCGAGCCTTCTCCGTATCCCTCACCGCCGTCCCCAAAGGCCCCCTCCAATTCATGACCATCTGGCCCGCCGGAGGCCCACAGCCCAACGTCTCCAGCATCAATTCCCCCTCCGGACGCATCCTCGCCAACAGCGTCATCGTCCCGGCCAGCGCCAACGGCAGCATCGATGTTTACGCCTACAACGACACCGATTTCCTCATCGATATCAACGGCTACTTCGCCCCCGACGACGGCCAGACCGGCCTCTACTTCTACACCGCCCCGCAATGCCGCATCAGCGACGCCGCCTACGGCTCCGAATCCACCACCACCATCGGCATCGCCGCCTCCAATCAGTGCCTCAACATCCCATCCGCGGCCAAAGCCTTCGCGCTCAATTTCACATCCATTTCCAACGGCTCCCCGATGCCGTTCCTTACCGCCTATCCCACCGGACAGGCGCAACCAAACGCATCCGTGCTCAACGCCTTTGAAGGCCAGACGGTGACCAACTCCGCCATCATCCCGTCCGGTCCCAACGGCCAGGTGAACGTATACGCCTATCGCCCCACGCAAGTCGTGGTCGAACTCAGCGGCTACTTTAACCGCTAATCTCAGCGCCGCACATTCATCTGGAACCTGCCGCCATACCGCTGCGCGTCTCCATCCAATTCCACACGGTCGAAACGCCCGCTCGTATTCAAATACACCCGCCCCCGCCCCGACGCCGCATCCCCACCCACGCTCGTCACGGTCACCTCCAGCGGACTCCCACTCCCTGACCATCTCCCCGCCATCTGCACCACTTCATTCCCATACACCGTAAACTCCGCATTCCCATCGCTCTGCAGCTTCGCCCGCATCCGCCGCACACCCTGATCCTGATTGTTCACCCGCAATGTCCCACTCGCCGAAAACGTCTCATCCAGCCCCTTGAACTTCGGCTGCAGCACACTCTGTGACCCGCCGCCCAAGCCCAGATTCGGCAGAATCCCGCCGCTCGAAGCCGGCGCCGTCTGCTGGAAAACGCCCCCGCCGGACGACACCGGAGCCGCCGCGGGGTCCGCCGTCCAACTCAACTCGAACGTATACCCCTCGTCACCGCCCTTCTTATCCCGAATCGCCACAATCGCCGTCCAGCCATTTCCCAGCCGCGGCTCCTGCACCAGGCGCACCTCGCCCCGTCCATCAATCCCGCGAAACGCAAACTTCGAAAAGCCGCCCGCCGGCAGCGGCTGGCTGCACTCTGACCCATCGTCACGCCCCGGACGCCCGGTCAGCGTGCGCAGCAGAACCCGGTCCCCGCGCAACTCCACGTCGCTTTCATCGTCAATGCGTACACGAACAATACACCGCCCATCCGCCGCGCGCGGATTGTAATCCTTCATCTGCTTGGGCCGGAACACCGGATCCTGCTGCGCGCACAACACCGCGCAGCCAAGCCACAACATTCGTCGAAACATACCGATTCCTCCTATTCGCATCATGCCAGGAATAAAGACCCGCTCGCGGGAGGAATCGTTTCAAATCGCGCTACGTCGCGTCTGTCAAGCCCACCTTCCGCCCCTTCAGCAACGCCTGATTCGCCAGATGCGGCCCCGCCACCGCCTGCGCCGCAATCTCCACCGTACAATTCGGATCCTTCCGCGACTTCATGCAATCCAAAAAATTCTGCACATGCGATTCCACCGGCACCGGAGCCTGCTCCTGGTAAATCGGAGCATTCGTCTTCTTCCACGGCTCCGCATACACCACAAACCCGGCATCATCCAGAACCATCGTCCCCTTATCCCCCATGAACGTAATCGACCACCCGTTCTGATACGAATTGGCATAATCGAGCGTCCACGTCACCATCATCTCCGGATATTCAAAAATCGCCGAAAACACATCCGGATGCTCCGCCCCCGTCATCTTCGCCACGTACCCATGGCACAGCGCCGACTTCGGCGGCCCATTCTTCGTGAACCACTGCACCACATCCATCAGATGCGTCCCTTGATCGGTCATATTCCCGCCCGCGTAATCCCAGAAGTAGCGCCACTTGCGGAACCGCATCGGCTCCAGATCCCGCTTCTTCGCGCTCCCCAAAAACCGCTTCCAATCGAGCTTGCCCGGCAGCGGCGAATTATCCAGCGGCCCCGCAATGTTCCAATGCCACTGCGGCTTCACCAGCGTCACGCGCCCCAACACCCCATCGTCCACCAACTTCTTCGCCTTCATGATCGATTCCGCGCTCCGGCGTTGCATCCCGATCTGCACCACCTGCTTCGATTTCCGCACCGCCTGAATCATCTTCGTGCTCTCTTCAAGCGACTTCGACAGCGGCTTCTCCAGATACACATCCTTGCCCGCCGCCAGCGATGCCATCAACATCGGGCAATGCTGATGATCGGGCGAAGCGATCACCACGCAATCCACATTCTTGTCACCCAGCAGATCCTGGTACTCCAGGTACGGCTTCGCCTCCGGCGATTCCTTCTGTGCCAATTGCAGATTCGGCTCGTACACATCGCACAGCGCCGTGCACTCGAAACCAAGCTTGTTGAAGATACGTTGCAGATAACGGCCCCGTCCACCCGTGGCGATCAAGCCATAGCGGACACGGTCATTAGCGCCAATTGCGGATTGCGGCAGAAACATCGGAGCCGCGGCCAGGGAAGTAATAAAATTGCGGCGGTCGGAAGACATATATAAAGAATCTCCTTGTCCGCATACTATCACCGCCGCGCCTCTAAATCTTCTTCAACTTCCACTTGCCCCGCCGGAATGCCCACAATCCCACTACCGCCAAAATCGACTCGGCCACCGTGATCGCCAGATACACCCCCGTCGCACCCATTCCCGCCGGATACGAAAGCACCCACGCAAACGGAATCTGAAACGCCCACTGGCACGCCAGATTGATGATCGTCGGCGTCATCGTATCTCCCGCCCCGTTGAACGCCTGCACCGTCACCATCCCCCACGCATAAAACCCATACCCGTAGCAGATATACCGCAGGCATTTCGAACCCTGCTCAATCACCCGCGGATCATGGCTGAAAATCCGCAACAACGGCTCCGCGAACACAATGAATCCCACCGCCAGCGATCCCAGAAACAGCATGTTATACACGCCCGCCCGGTATACCGATTGCTCCGCCCGCTCCGGCTTCCCCGCCCCCAGATTCTGCCCCACCAGCGTCGCCGCTGCGTTGCTCAATCCCCACGCCGGCAAGATCGCGAAAATAATCAGCCGGATCGCGATCATATACCCCGCCAGCGCCGTACTCCCAAAGCTTGCCACCAGCCGCACCACGCCCAGCCACGATGTCGTCGTCACCAGCACCTGTACAATCCCCGTCCCCGACACGCGCAGCAATCGCCACAGCACATCCCACTGCACATGCATCTGATGCCACGCCACCTTGATCCGCGACATCCCCCCGAACAGCACCCAGAACTGAAACGCCACGCCCGTACCTCGCCCGATCGACGACGCCACCGCCGACCCCAACAAACCCAGCTTCGGAAACGGACCCAGCCCCAGAATCAAGCACGGATTCAGCACGATGTTGATGATGTTCGCCAGCCACAGCACGCGCATCGCGATCGCCGCATCGCCCGCCCCGCGAAAGATAGCATTGTTCAAAAACAGCAGAAAGATGAACACGCAAGTCCCGAAAATCGTCCGCGTGAAATTCTTCCCCGCCGCGATCACCGCCGGTTCGCCACCCATCAGCGCCAGCAACTCCGGCGCGAAAATCACCCCGATCGCCGCAATCGGCAGCGAACAGAAAATCCCCACAAACACCGCCTGCGCCGCCGCCACCGAAGCCCCCTCCGCATCCTTCTCCCCAATCCGCCGCGCCACCATCGCCGTCGCCGCCATGCTCAACCCGATCGCCACTCCGAACAGAATGCTCAGCAGCGATTCCGTCAGAGCCACCGCCGCCACCGCCTCCGTCCCCAGGCTCGCCACAAAAAACGCGTCCACCACGCCAAACAACGACTCCATCGCCATCTCCAAAATCATTGGAACAGCGAGCAGCAGTATGGCGCGATCCAGCGTCCCTTCGGTGTAATCCTGATGCGATCCGCGCAACGACTCAACGATGGACGCCCAGATCCCCGAACGTTGCGCGGAAGGCGGCGAAGCCTCCATCTATTCAGAGTAGCGGAGTTTCCCCACCAGAAACGCCCGTCCGGCGGTCCAATCCCTTTTCAACGTCGCCACGGAAATCCCTACCGCCTCCGCTGCTTCTTCTTCGGTCAATCCTCCGAAGTAGCGCAACTCAATCACCTGAGCGGCCCTTGCATCCACCGCCGCCAAATCCTCCAGCGCGTGGTGCAGATCCAGAATTTCCTCATCCAGCGGCTGCGATCGCGCGTGCGCCTCCTCCAGTTCCACCTTCGCCCCACCACCGCCTCGTTTCGCCGCTTGCCGTTCCCGCGCCGCTGTTACCAGAATCCGCCGCAATTGCTGCGACACCACAGCCAGAAAGTGCGCCCGGTCCTGCCACGTCACCGGCTTCCCGCCCATTAGGCGCATGTACAACTCGTTCACCAGCGCCGTCGCCTGCATCGTCCGCCCCGGCGCTTCCCGCCGCATATACATCCCTGCAATCCGCCGCAGTTCCGGCTGCAATTGGGCGAACAACTCCCGGCCCGCGTCCTTGTTCCCCTTGCGCCAACGATGCAACAATTCCGTGACCGGCGGTCCATCCATACCCTGGTAGTATAAATGAGCTGTTTCCTGGCATCCCTGCGCTAACCCGGATGTGATAGCACCGATGACACCCGAACGATTCCGGCAGATTCGAAACCTGTTCGAAGCCGCTCTCGAAGTAGCCCCTGCGTCCCGCGCGGCTTTCGTCGCGGAAGCTGCCTCCTCGGACAAAGATCTCCTCCATGAGGTCCAGCGCATGCTCCACGCGCACCAGGAGAAAGTAACCTTCCTCGACGGCGCCCTCACTGCTCCCGCCGAACTTCGCACCGACCCCCGCCGCATGGAAGGCCGCCGCCTCGGGAATTTCGAAATCCTCCGCGAAATCGGTCGCGGAGGCATGGGCACCGTCTTCCTCGCCCGCCGTGCCGACCAGCTCTTTGACCAACAGGTGGCCATCAAAGTGGTCACTCCGGCATCCGGCAGCGAGGAAGTGCTCCGCCGCTTCCATCAGGAGCGCGTGATCCTCGCCTCCCTCGATCACCCGGGCATCGCCCGTCTCTTCGATGGCGGCACTACCGATGAAGGCTGGCCTTACTTCGTCATGGAATACGTCGAAGGTCGCCCAATTGACGCATGGTGCGACGAACAAAGGCTCAATATCAGCGCCCGCCTGCGCCTCTTTGAAACCGTCTGCGAGGCGGTTCACTACGCCCATCGCCACGGAGTCATCCATCGCGATCTCAAACCCGGCAACATCCTCGTCACGCGCAACGGCCAGGTCAAACTCCTCGACTTCGGCATTGCCAAACTCCTCCAACCGCCTGGCAACGCCCGCACCGTGCTTGCCACACAAGCAGGCATGCGCATGATGACACCCGAATACGCAAGCCCGGAACAACTCACCGCTGAGGAAACGACCCCCGCAACCGATATCTATTCCCTCGGCGTGATCCTCTACGAATTGCTCACCGGACGCCACCCCTACACGCTCAAGAGCCGGATGCTGCACGAGATCATCCGCGTCGTCTCCGAAGAGCGCGTCAGGCGCCCCAGCCTCGCCGTCACCCAAGCGTTCACCGTCACTCGCAGCGACGGCACTTCGCAGACCCTCCCCCCGGCTGCGCTCAGCGGCACGCGCGAAGGCACCCCCATCGACCTCCAGCGCCGCCTCACCGGCGAAGTAGACACCATCGTCGAAAAAACCCTTGCCAAGGATGCATCCGAGCGCTATCCCTCCGCCGACCACCTCCGCGGGGACATCGAGCGACACCTCAACGGCCAGCCCATCCTCGCCGCACGCCGCAGCCGTTTCTCCTCCTCCCTGCAATTCCTCTCCCGGCACAAAGCCGTCATTTCTATCAGCACCGCCATCGCAGCCGCACTCCTCACGGGAGCTATTCACGTCGAACTCACCGCCCTGCCCTATTTCGCCTTCGCCGCCATTCTCCTCGGGCTCAGCTATGCCGCCGGCAACCGCCGCACCAGCGAATGGATCCATGACCACCTCTACGGCGGACCCATCATTGTCATCCTCGGTGTCGGCACCCTGATTGCGGTGGTAATAGGGGCTGAATCCATCCCCTATTTCCGCGCACGATTCGGGGAAGGCTGGACCATATCCTTCGGCCTGTCTCTGGCCTGCCTCTACCTTGCCGTCATGCTCGCCAGTTGGTTCCGCCGCGACCGTTGGGCCGGCGAACTGCTCATGCGCACCACCTGGAATAAGACCGCCGCCGGAGTCATCATTGCGGCTGCCATAAACATTTTCAATCTCAATTTCCGCTTTCTGCGGTCGGAAAAAAACTCCCCGTGGCTCTTCGCCACCTTCATCGCCTTCGTAATCCTCTGCCTCGCCTATGCCCTCCTCGTCGCCGCATTCGTCGAAATCCGTGGCCGCGGAGTGCTCTGCCGCGGAGCGTTGATCTCCTGGCTCGAGATCCAGGGCTACTCCTGGGAAGACAGATTCGGAAACCCTGTCTTGTTCTCCCCGCAACTCCTTGATGAAAATCTCTATCTCCGTCTCTCCTTCCGCCGCCGTCTCCCCATTCTCAGACCCTACGTACGGGTCCCGATCCCTTATGATGATGTGGAACGCGTGGAAAAATTCGTGAAGGAGCATCTCGCACTATGGCCGGCATGACGCGGCGCACCTTTCTTGCCGCTCTCGGGTTAGCACAGGCACAATCCAACCCACGCCCCAACATCGTCCTAATCGTCACCGATGACCAGGGCTGGTGGGACATCGCCTCCCACGGCAACCGCTACATCCGCACCCCCAACATGGATAAGCTGGCCGCCGAAAGCGTCAACTTCACCCGCTTCTACGTCTGCCCCGTCTGCGCCCCCACCCGCGCCGGGCTCATGACCGGCCGCTACTACCTCCGCACCGGCGTCTACAACACCCGCTTCGGCGGCGACAACCTCAACCCCCGCGAAACCACTCTCCCCCAGGTGCTCCAAAAAGCCGGCTACCGCACCGGCATCTTCGGCAAGTGGCACCTCGGCCGCTACGCCGCCCATCACCCCATGAATCGCGGCTTCGACGAAACGCTCATCTTCACCCAGGGCCACACCGAGCGCTATTTCTACCCCGATCAACTCGAACACAACCGCAAGCCCGTCGCCGCCAGAGGCTACGTCACCGACGTCCTCACCGACGCCGCCATCCAATTCATCAGCCAGCGCGGCGCCAAACCCTTCTTCCTCTCTCTCCCCTACAACGCTCCCCACTCCCCCAACTACGTCCCCAGCCGCTACACCGAGCGCTACATGAAAATGGGTGTCCCCATCGG
>CALFYN010000700.1 GCA_937952345.1 uncultured Acidobacteriota bacterium | reverse complement strand
GTTCACCCGTCCGTTCGATCAATATTCCATATCCACTTATTTCTTCCCCGACGGCTCGAAAGCGCGCGGGCCGGCACTCGCCCTCTACCGCATCGACAACACGAATCTCGCCAGCCCTCGCTATCACAACTGGAACCTCAGCGTGGAACAGCAATTGCCGCGCCAGATTCAACTGCGCGCTAACGTCACACGCCGCCGCGGCAGCCGCGGATTCACCTATATCAACGGCCTGCAGTGCGACTGTATCGAACTGCCCCGAGAGTTCGATGGCTTCGTCAATCCGGACTTCGACGCCATCTACAGCTTGAGCGGCGGGCGCAATGATCGATACTCCGCCCTCGAAATCACACTGCGCCAGCCCATCCGCCAGCAATATGAATGGCTGTTCAGCTACACGCGTTCGCGCGCCCGCTCCAACGCAGTCGTGGATCAAAGCATCGATGAACCGCTTCTCATCAACGACAATGCTGGCGCGCTTCCGTGGGACACGCCGAACCGCTGGCTGAGTTGGGGCTATCTGCCCACGCCGTGGCGCAAATGGTCCGTCGCCTATCTCGCCGAATACCGCACCGGATTCCCCTACAGCGTGCAGGACACCAACGGCAATTTGGCCGGCGCCGTCAACCGCTACCGATTCCCTGCCTTCTTCGAGTTGAACCTCTTCCTGGAACGGCGGGTGGCGTTCCGCAAGCAATGGTGGGCCGTGCGCGCCGGCTTCAACAACATCACTGATCACAGGAATCCGAATGTCGTGAACAATGTGATAGGATCGCCCGAGTTCTTGAACTACTATGGCGGGCAGAGCCGTGCCTTCAATGTGCGCGTCCGCTGGTTAGGAAAACAGTGAAACTTCTACTTGCTCTCATCGCAGCCGTTTCAGTGCAAGCGCAGATCCGCTTCGAGGAGCGGACCTTGGCCACCGATCTCAAAGGCGGCTACCAGGTCATCGCCACGGATCTCAACAAAGACGGACGTCCGGACCTGATCGCCCTCGCCAGCGGGATGAAGGAACTCGTCTGGTTTGAGAACCCTACCTGGGAGCGCCACGTCCTGGCGGTTGGCGTAAACCGCATGATCAACGTCGCGCCGCTCGATGCCAACGGCGACGGCATCCCCGAACTACTCCTCGCACAGGAGTTTGCCAATGTGGCCAAGAACTCCATCGGCGTGGTGTCGCTGCTCGAGAGCGGCGCCGATATTCGCCAGCCCTGGAAGGTACGCGAGATCGACAGGCTGCCCACTTCGCATCGCTTGCGGCCCATCCGGCTCAGGGACGGCATGGCGATCGTGAATGCACCGCTCACCGGTTCGAAGGCCGAACCGCCGGATTATCGCGACTTCAATCCCGTGGTCTACTACCGGCCGCCGGACTGGAAGCGCATGCCGATCGACAACTCGCTGCAGGGAGTGATGCACGGCATCTTCGTTTTCGATTGGAACGGCGACGGCAAGGACGAACTGCTGAGCGCGAGCTTCGAGGGCATCCATCTTCACCACCCGGATCAACCCGGCGGCAAGCCGCAAAAGCTCAGTGCCGGCGATCCCGCGGCATGGCCAGCCAGTGGCTCCAGCGAGATCGTAGTGGCCCGGCTTGGCAAAGAGCGTATCCTTGCCAGCATCGATCCGTGGCATGGAAGCCAGGTGAGCGTCTACCGCGGCAAAGGCAACCAGTGGATACGCCAGGTGATCGACAACCAGGATCCCGATGGCCACACGTTGCATGCCGCCGATCTGGATGGCGATGGAAGAGACGAACTGATCGCCGGCTTCCGCGGCGCAACACGCAGCGTCTATTATTACCGGGCCGACCGCAAGGGTGAGAAATGGACTCGCACTGCGGTGGACAAAGGCGGCATTGCCGCGGCCGGTTGCGCCGTGGCGGATTTTGACGCCGACAAACGCCTCGACATCGCCTGCATCGGCTCGGCCACAACCAACCTCAAGCTGTACCGGAGTGTGCGCTAAACCTGAGCTTCCACAGCCGCAACCGCCGGTCCCGAAGCCGGAGGTACGTTCTCAATCCCCGACTTCACTTCGGGGATGATCCACCGCGCTTCCTCAAAGCCGACATACTTCAGGATCTGCATCGAATCATCCGGCGCCACCAGCAGATCGCCGATGTCGATTGCGCCTTCCTGCCCGCGCAACTGCGACCACGCATTGTAGGCTGATGGCGCTTCAACGGAACCCTGCTCTTCAAAATCCTTCGGCTTCACCATGGTGACGCCCGAGGTGTGCGGCGCCCAGCGGAAGCGCTGGCGCTCCTGATCCTTCATGCGGAAGATGCGATAAACAGGCATGGTGCGTAAGCATCCCATTATGCCTCAAAAACAATCGTCAATGGAAATGTTTCCGCTGCGCAACGCGGCGTGCGCATCCTCATAGCCCATCTGGATCCAATCCGCGACATGCGCCTGTTGCCAGAGAAACGCCTGCCTCCAGCCACCAAGCGAGCGCGCCGGGCGCAACACGGATGTCTGCTCCCGCGATGGCTTGCCGGGGCGTCCCCGCAGTGCGCGCAGCGGTTTCAGTGTGGCGCGCACAGGCCATGGCATGCGCGGCATCACGTTCAACCCCACCGTATAGCTGGCGTGGCACCGCAACGCAGCCCATAACGGCAGCGCACCCAGAAATCCTCCGTCCGTATAGAGCACATGGTCGATTCGCTGTTGCGGCAGCAACCCCAGCAGCGCGCAGGAAGCAGCGAGGTGACGCCACCCGACATGATCCCCCGGCACCATCTGCGGGCGAAGCCGCAACAGATCCGTCAGCACGGCGTAGTACTCCACCTGCGGCCGGAATGTGGAATACACATCGCGAATGAAGCCTTCGATCTGCGTGAAATCAACAATGCCGTCGAGTGGGCGCCGTGGCACGCGAAACCGCAGATGCCCTGTATCCGCCGCCGCTTTCCACTTGGCGGATAGTTCCTCGGGGGTGGACCCGCCGGCGATGGCCCAGCCATTCAACGACCCAATGGACGCACCGATGATGACGTCAAAACGGATGGATTCCCGCAGCCTGCTCCAGGCGCCAACCTGCCAGGCTCCGAACAATCCGCCGCCGCTCAACACCAGCGCGCGTTTCATAACAACGGCGCTATTCCGCGGGTGCTGCGGGAGCTTCCTTGCGGGCGTTCTCGAACAGGAAGTTAAGCACTTTCTCCGTGCGGATCGCATGCGCGATGCGCCCCAGCGTACCGTTTTCTTCAAACCGCTTGCGCACGGCAGCCACGGGCTCGCGGTTCTGCTTGGCGAAGCGGTTCACCTCGGCATCGACTTCATCCTGGGTAGCGCCGATCGCTTCCCGTTCCGAGATCCGCTCCAGCAGCATCGAGGCCTTGATTTCCTTCGTCGCCCGGTCCCGCGTGGCTTCCTTGACCCGCGCCGGATCGAGTTTCACGTTCTTCACGTCCATCCCGCGCGCGGCCTGCTCACCTAACAGCCTGTCGATGTAGATTTCCGCCTGCCGGTCGAGATAGGCCTCGGGCACGGGGAACTCATGCATCTCCACCAGTTTGTCGACGATCGCATCCTTCGCCGCACGCTGCGCGCCCATTTCGCGTTCCTGCAGCAGATTGCGGCGCACTACGTCCTTTAATTCTTCCAGCGTCTGGAAATCACCCAAATCCTTGGCGAAGTCATCATTCAACTCAGGGAGTTCCTTCTTCTGCACGTTCTTTAAATGCACATGGAACTCGACGGTTTTTCCCGCCAGGCGCTCCTGCCCGTATTCGTCAGGGTAGGTAACGGCGATCGTTTTTTCATCGCCCGGGGACATGCCGACGATATGCTCGGAGAATTCCTTGATCGTCTCCTCGGCCCCTAACTCCACCTGCATATCGTGCGCGTGGATCGGCTCGCCTTCCACGCCGCTGACGCTGTGCAGATCCACCATCGCCACTTCGCCCGTCTCAATCGGCTTCGGATCCAGGTTGACGTAGTCGGCCTTCTGTTTGCGCAAGCCTTCCAGCCTCTCGGCGACATCCTCATCGGTTACAACAGGCTGCTCATACGTCACAGCCACACCGCGATACTCCTGCAGTTCCACCACCGGCGCGACTTCGAACTCGGCCTTGAACTTCACGTCCTGGCCGGCCTCGTATTCGATGTTGGTGATGTTCGGAGAGCCCACCACGTCCAGGTGATCCTTCTCCACTTCCTGCCGGAAGTACTTCGGCAACAGGTTCTCGAGCGCCTCCTGCCGGATCTCGCGGCCATAGCGGGCGCGGATCATCGACAACGGGGCCTTCCCAGGCCGGAAGCCCTGCATGTGGGCTTTGGCGCGAATCGATTCGGCAACCTTGGCCGTTTCTTCGTCGACCACCGAAGCCGGAATGACGACCTCGATCGCGTGTTTGCAACCTTCAACTAATGCCATTGAATTACGCTTCCTCCGACCAGCCTGAGAGATAATTTTCCTGTTCCACACTCAGCCGGTCGATGATGATTCCCATTGCCTCGAGTTTCAGGCGCGCCACCTGCCGGTCCAAATGCTCCGGCACAGCGTACACCTTCCGATCGAGCGAACTGTGGTTCTTTACAAGATACTCCACCGACAGTGCCTGATTGGCGAAGCTCATGTCCATTACCGCGGCCGGATGCCCTTCGGCGGAGGAAAGGTTGATGAGCCGGCCTTCCCCCAGCACGTAGATCTTGCGCCCGTCCCGCATCACATACTCTTCCACGAACTCGCGCGTCTGGCGCTTGCCAGACGATACACGGGCCAGCGCCTCCAAATCGATTTCCACATTAAAATGGCCCGAATTGCAGAGGATGGCCCCATTCTTCAACCTGTCGAAGTGGTCGCGGTGAATCACCGCCCGGTTGCCGGTTACCGTAACGAAGACGTCGCCGATGGCAGCAGCATCGCCCATCGACATGACACGGTAACCATCCATCAGCGCTTCCAATGCCTTAATCGGGTCCACTTCGCAGACAATGACGTTGGCGCCCATCCCGCGCGCGCGAGAGGCAACCCCGCGTCCGCACCAGCCGTATCCCGCAACGACGACGTTCATGCCTGCCAGCAGGATATTCGTCGCCCGCAGGATCCCGTCCATCGTGCTCTGCCCGGTTCCGTAGCGATTGTCGAACAGGTGCTTCGTCATGGCGTCGCTGATCGCGATCACTGGGTAACGGAGGGATCCACTCTTCGCCATCGCCTTCAGGCGCCCGATCCCAGTGGAATTGGCTTCGGTGCCACCCATCGGCCGCAATTCGGAACCCTTCCAGATCTCGGCCATCTGCCCGCCGCTATCGAGCAGAATCTGCGGATCGCGTCCCATCGCCGCCGACGCCGGAATCACCGCAATCCCGTAGTCGTGCTCAAGCGATGCTGCTACATCTTTGTGTAGGGACTCCTGGCTCACGGGACAAAGGACCGGTTCCGCACCTCCATCCCGTAATGTGATCATCAGATTCGCCGTCTCGGTGGTTACGTGCAGACATGCTGCAACGCGCATGCCAGCCAGCGACTGCGAACGGATCAGTTGTTTGCGGATACTCTGCAGCACCGGCATCGATTGAAACGCCCACTCAATGTGGCGCTTCCCCGATGCGGCGAGAGCCGGATCCCTGGAATCCTGAGGAGCCGGCGCCGCAGCATTGCTCGACATGAGGGAAGCCTATTGCCCTGCAATCAGCCTTTAGCGGCTGCAGTCAAACGGGCATCCTCGCGAATCGCCTCGGCCTTGTCGGTCGCCTCCCAGGTGAATGAGGCCTCGGTCCGCCCGAAGTGGCCGAAAGCGGCAGTCGCGCGGTAAATGGGGCGGCGCAGTTTGAGGTGCTCGATAATTCCCTGCGGGGTTAGCGGGAAGTGCGCGCGGACCAGTTCCGTCATCCGCTCCTCATCCACCACGCCCGTTCCGAATGTGTTCACCATCACCGATACCGGATCAGCCACACCGATCGCGTAAGCAAGCTGCACTTCGCAGCGCTGGGCCAGGCCGGCCGCTACCAGGTTCTTCGCGATGTACCGGGCCATGTAACAGGCCGAGCGGTCCACCTTCGTCGGATCCTTGCCCGAGAACGCGCCGCCGCCATGCCGTCCCATGCCGCCGTAGGTATCCACGATGATCTTGCGGCCGGTGAGCCCCGTATCACCATGGGGTCCGCCGATCACGAACCGGCCCGTCGGGTTGATGTGATACTTCGTGTTCGCGTCCACCATGTCCGCGGGCAGTACAGGGTCAATGATGTGCTTCTTCACGGCCGCGCGAAGATCCTCTGTGGACACACTGTCATGGTGCTGGGTGCTGATCACCACGGCGTCAATACGCACCGGCTTTCCACCGGCATACTCCACGCTCACCTGCGATTTGCCGTCCGGACGCAGAAAATCCACTTCATTGTTCCGCCTCGCGTCGCTCAACCGGCGGCAGAGCGTGTGCGCCAACTGAATCGGCAAGGGCATCAATTCGGCAGTCTCGTCACAGGCATAGCCGAACATCAGCCCCTGGTCGCCGGCCCCGCCGGTGTCCACGCCCATGGCGATGTCGGGAGATTGGCTTTGAATGGCATTGAGCACCCCGCAAGTGGACGCGTCAAATCCCCAGGAAGCATCGGTATAACCGATATCGGCAATGACTTTGCGGGCCAGTTTCGGAACGTCAACGTACGTTGTGGTTGTGATTTCCCCTGCCACCAGGCAGGTGCCCGTGGTTACCAGAACCTCGCAGGCAACGCGCCCGCGCGGGTCGTTTTCCAGCACCGCATCCAGTACGGCGTCGGAAATCTGGTCAGCCATCTTATCGGGATGGCCTTCTGTTACTGATTCGGATGTGAAGATGTGTCTCATGCCGATTGCCTACCTCCTCCTGATAGTGCCCCGTGGATTGACGGAAGTGCGCACAGACCCAAAAACGAGCGCCGAACTGGGTAAGGGAATAACTTCCAGAGCACGGGAAGGGAACCTCCGCTAGCGGTAGGCCCAATCTTCTAGTTTAGGATGCGCGGTAATGCCGCGTCAAACCGCTGGCATCAGGCGCCTGACGGTTGGGCTCGTTTTTGGCATGTCGGGGTGCTTTGGCAGAGGGTGTCACGAGGCGAGAATGTGCTTTCATAGGAACTGGTGGCACAGGATTACGATGTTTCCTTGAAACTCCTTTTCCGCCGGTCAAAAGGGGTTGCCATCCAACGTTTGCTTGGAGATCAGGTTGCGGAGTGGTTGAATGTGGAGTTGCCGCGCGTCAGCAATCCGCGCGTGGACATGTTGGCACGGACGGTAGGCGGGGTATTGTGCAATCTGGAATTGCAGAGCGCCAATAGCGGGGATATGGCGCGGCGGCAGGCCGAGTATTATCTCGATTTGCATCGGCTGTTTCGATGCCATGTCCGCCAGATTGTTCTGTATG
>CALFYN010000699.1 GCA_937952345.1 uncultured Acidobacteriota bacterium | reverse complement strand
TCCCGGCAATCAGCCACGCCGGCATCGAAGTTTTCTGAGGCAGCACAGGCAGCTTCGTGGAACTCGCCATCAACGATGCCCCGCAGTGTTGACAAACCGTAGAGCCTTTCACATTGGCCTGCGTGCAAGCCGGGCAATACACGGTTCGGCTGCGCGGGGCAGGCGCAGGCGAAGGGGATGGCTTCGCGGGCTGCGGAGCAACCGGCGGAGCAGCCTGCTTCATCGCTTTCAACGCCTCGACATCCGGACGCCGGATCTTGCGTGTCGCCCCCAAATCGGGAGCCTGCACCGGAGCCGGTGCTTGCGGCACTGCGCCCCCTGCCGCGCCCACACGGCACGACCGCAACATGCCCCGCAATTCCGATGCATTCTGCGGGCGCCGCGCGGGATCCTTTTCCAGGGCTTGCCCGATCACGTTCTCCACTCCCTGTGGCGCGTCCGGCGCCAGTTCCCGCAACGGCGGTGGCGAGTGAAACAACACGCTCGTCAGGATCTCCTGCAGCCCCGCGCTGCCATGCGAAAACGGATGCCGCCCCGTGATCAGTTCATAGAAGATAATCCCGCACGAAAACACATCCGACGCTGCCGTGCACTTCTCTCCGCGAATCTGTTCCGGAGCCATGTAATTCAATGTCCCCAGCGCCACCCCCGCCTGCGTCAGCTTCGAATCCTGGATGCGGGCCATGCCAAAATCCAGAATGCGCACCCGTCCCGAATTCTCCAGAAACAGATTCGCCGGCTTCAGATCGCGATGCACCAACCCGCGGTAGTGCGCGTAGCCCAGCCCGTCGCACACCTGCTCCATGATCTGCATCCGTTGTTCCCAGCTCAAGGGCGTCTTCTGCGCAAGAATCTTCCGCAGATCAGACCCATCGAGCATCTCCATCACCTGATACAGGTGAGTCTCGCCAGTGCCCGAAGCCATCACCTTGACCAGGTTCGGATGATCCAGAGATTTGGCAATCTCCGCCTCGCGCAGGAATCGCTCCCGCTGTTCTTCGGAAGCTACGGTGAGCGGAATCGCCTTCAATGCCACCACGTGGCCGGCCGCATCCTTCGCCTTAAACAAAGGATGCGTGCCGCCCTGCAGCGGCTCCAGCAATTCGTACTCACTGATCTTGCGTGTCTCGGCCATTAGCGTTGCGCCCTCAGCCCTCCTTGCCCCGTGGGCGGCTGTGCCCATCCGATCAATTCCTCAATCGTCTTCCGATCCCGTTCTTTTTCTAATGCCTTATCGTGATAATAATGGCACTGGGAGCAATTGTCGATAGGAGTACCGGAACTGCCGTGACAGGGAAGGCAGGTTTCCATTGCCGGAATGAGGATATCGCTGGTCTTCTGGCTCTCTAATGCCTTCGTGTGACACGATGCGCAAGCCACCATGCGGTGCGCGTGATGCCGGAACTCGGCGTGTTGCAGCCAGCGCGGTCCTTCCACCTTTCCCTTCTCGAAATGCCCCGCAACGCGGTTCACCTTCTCCACAACGGGCAATCCGTTCTGCTGCGTTACCTCATGACAATAGCGGCATTTCTTCTCAAACACAAAACTCGTCGAATCCCGTACCACCGTCTCCAGCCATACGCCGCGCGGCGCGCCTCCATCCAGATTGCGCCCCAGGGGACGTTGCGTCAGCGCCGGATTTGCATCCAGAGCCTTCGCATAGGCCTCGCGAATGAATCGCCCAATTCCCTCCGGATCCTTGCTGTGCGGCGCAATGCCCGCCTCCCCGCCCAGTACCTGGTACACATCGAATCCAAGCTCTCCCTTATGGCATGACAGGCAGTGCTTCTCAAAGGTCACCGGCACCGCCGCCCCGGCCAGATCGAATGTGTGGCAATCGACGCACTTCATCGGCAGCTTGATGCCACGAATCGTCTTCGCCGCCGCCGGCATGTGGATGGCATGGTTCAAGCGCAGCGGCCGGTCGTCACGTTGCAGCACCGCGGATAATTCGGGATGTTTCCCCTTGGCGAAATGCGTCACCTCCAGCGCCTTGCTTTTCACGTTCTTCCCGTGCGCCGCCAGATCCTTATGGCAGCGCGTGCAATTAGCGTCGCTCACTGAAGCGAGTTGCTCGGAGCCTTTGTGCTCCGTATGGCACACCGCGCAACGCGGCTCGCCGATGGCGTTTTCCTGATGGCGCGGCCCGTCATGACACACCTTGCAATCCTGATCCTGTACCTTGGCAAGCGAGATGGAATGGCATTTCTTGCAGTCCTGCTCGAAAATCACGTGCGCGCCCGAAATCGGGCCATTCGTAAATACCCGCTTTCCTCCCCCAATGCCGGTGAGAAAGGGGACAACCCCCAGCGCCGCCAACAGAGGCAATCCATACGCCAGCCGCTTGCGCCACACCCGCAGCCAGTCGCCGCTGTTCTGGTAGGCAAGCACCAGCCGTTGCGCCAGCGTCTTGGTATCCGCCGTTCGCTGTTCGTACTCGAGGGGCTTTTCTTCTCTTGCCATGACTAATACACCAGCGACACCACCGCATGAACCAGCGTCAGCACCAGAAACGCCATCGAGAGCGGCAGGTGCACCAGCAGCCAGCCATGCAGCCAGCGATGCAGCTTCACTTGAATCGCCAGTTGCCTCCGCTCCTCCACAATCGCTTCCAAATCGAGCAACACCTCATGAGCTCCAGGCGGCAAGATGGTGCGCAATCGCTCAAAATAGGCGGCCACCGCCTGCTGCGTCTGAAACAACTGTCTGCCTGCCCGTTCCGGCTTCGGAACCAGGTAGGGCCGGATTTCCTTCAGATAATGCGCTCGCAACGCGGCCACCGACGCCTCATCGACGGCAATCTGCGGACTCCCCCGCCGCTTGTTCCGCACCGTATCGATCTTATCCATCGCGCTCTTGAACTGCGCGGCGTCGAAGTAGTATTTCTTGCCGCCCGCCCGCAGCACCCGCTCGTCCGGAACTTCCTCGATCCCCATTCCCGCCGTCACAAACTCCGCCCGCTCGTCCGCCTCCAGGCGCAGCGCATCGATCACGTTGGGGATCTGCTCGTAGATCGTTTCCTTTTGCACGAGTTCCGTCATGCGCTTCGGGATCCAGTTCTGCAGCGCCAGTCCCACAACCCCGCTGACCGTGATCACCAGAAAGAGCATCATCAACAGGAACGAGACTCCCTGTCCCCAGCCGAAGCCCGTATGGAACAGGATCAGCAGGAAACTGAGCAGCCCCAGCCAGACGTGCGCGCGCAGCCACGTCTTGACCCTCCCGAGTGGAGATGCCGGATACTTCTTCCGCAATCCCAGCAGGCATTCGAATACGATGATCCCCGTCCCTGCGAACCCGAACGTGAGCCCCATTGCCGATCCGCCCCGTGGACCATTCACCGCTACAAGCGCATACACAAGGTAGGCCAGCGTGCTCGCCAGGGCGATGGCCGCCGTGGCCAGAATCCACTCCCGGTGTGTGCGGTCGACAATCATTGCATCCGTCCCGATAGGTACTCCACATCCACATCGCCGATCGAGATCACGTCGCCATTGCGCAACTCTGTTTCGGCAACCGCCTGTCCGTTGACCAGCGTTCCATTGGTGGAGTCGTTGTCGCGCACCACGGCGCGGCTGCGGTCCAGATAGATCGTGCAATGGACACGGGAGATTCCATCATCTTCAAACCGCAAATCGCATTCCGCCGCGCGCCCCAGCGAAGTCGAGGGGAACCGCAACTGCAGTGTCTGGCCTTCCTGCAATCCGCTGCGCACACGCAACCGGGGCAGCATCGACATGAGGTCGCTGATGTTCGTGTGAATCCGCGTCTCCTGCAGGAGCGGGGTCTGATCGATCGGCACCGCCGCCGGAGCGGCCGTCGGCACATTCAACGGCACACCCGCCAGATCGCGCGCGAAGAACCGCTTCGGATCCACGCGCAACGCCGCATCATGCGGACACGCCCGCACGCAGTTCGGCTCGGAGTAGTCCACGCATAAATCGCAAACCGTAGCCTTCGGCCGCGGTTCCGCCTTCTGCCCGTCTCCGATCTTCACCACGTTGATGTTCCCGTAGGGGCAATCGATGGCGCAGTTGCCGCATCCGATACACCAATCCTCGATGACGATATCCAGTGTCTGCTTGCGGCGGATCGAGCCCACCGGGCAGCGTGTCATGCAAAGCGGATCGAGGCATGCCCGGCAGGAGGTCGGCACCAGGTACTTGTCAAAGCGCAGCCCTTCGCGCAGTAGCCGTGGGATTCGATCCGGATGCGTGGCCACGCAAGCCCGCGCGCATTCATCGCAGCGCGTGCATTTCTCCAGATCGATGAGCAGCAGGTTCTGCCCCTGCATCAGGTCGAGTTCGAGGAAATCGTCCAGATAGACAGTGGAGACCCGCGACATCAGTTGGGCATTCATCTGCCGCCGCGCCCGAGCCACTTCGGCGATCGCCGACTCCACTTCCGGATACTCCGCCAGCATGCGGCCGAACTCTTCCGCCTTGATGCGCACCAGTTGGCAGAAGTCCATCGCCGTGCACGTTGCCATGCGCCGCCCTGCGGGGTAGTCGTCTTCCTGCAGTTCAAACACCGTGTTGCCCAGTTGGAACGATTCCCCTGGTCCCAGCAGAAACGAATCCGAGTTGAGCCCCTGAAACTTCAGCGGATTCTTTCCGCCGGGCAGTCTCTTGATGCGCGCCTTGTTCCCTTCCACCTGCACGCGGAAGTGTTCTCTCGACACATATTCATCCCAGCCCACCGGCAGTGCCTTTTCCGGCCCCGGATTGCGTCCCACGGTCACTGCATCGCGGCCCACCACGGCGATGGCGGTCTGGGGCCCCAGCGTGTTGCGCGCCACCAACCGGAACACCGGAGGCAGCAGCCCAATCTCGCCGAAGTAGGAACCGCGCGAGATGTAATTGAGCACCATTTCCCCGCCGGGGAACTGCTGCGAAACCTTCACGAATCCCATGCGGATCAAGTAGAAGGAATCGGCTACGTCGCCCTGTTTGCAGATCACCTGCCCGGGAATGGCATCCACCAGTTCCGCGCGCTCGCGCAGATAGTCCAGAAACTCCTGTGACAATCCG
>CALFYN010000698.1 GCA_937952345.1 uncultured Acidobacteriota bacterium | reverse complement strand
GAGAACAGATTACTGCGGGCTTTGGAGCGCTCGCGCCAGGGGGCGGGGTTTTCGAGTACGGTCTGCATGGCCTGGAGCCAGGCACGGGGATCGTTGGCGGGGGCGTGGAGGCAAGCGCCGCCACTGAGTTCGAGGAGGGCGGGGTCGCGGGAGGCAATGACGGGGGCACCGCATTGCATGGCTTCGAGGACGGGGAGTCCGAAACCTTCGTAAAGGCTGGGGTAGAGGACGGCAGCGGCTTGGGAGTAGAGTTGCGGGAGAGCGTCGTCGGGGACTTCGCCGAGGATGTGGAGGTGCGGCTCAGGGGGGATGGCGATGCCGGGGCGCGTGCGGCCGGCGATGGTGAAACCGATGTCGTGGCCACGGCGGCGGAGTTCGCGCCAGGCTTCGATGGCGACGGACAGATTCTTTCTCTCTTCCACCATCCCCGTGTATAAGAAGTATGACCTTTGGGGGGGCGGGGATTCTACAGGGCGGAAGAGGTTTGAGGCGGCGAGAGGGATGGCGACCACTTCTTCGGGGGAGACGGGGAAGGTGTCGAGGAGTTCGCGGCGGATGGCCTGGCTGGGGGTGATGACGATGGTGGCAAGGCCGAAGCGGAGGAGCCATGGAGTGCGGCGGCGGACGCGCGCGGAACCTCCGGTGCGCCATGGGGAGAGGTCGTGGATGGTGAGGACGGCGGGCTTTATGGGGAGGTAGGGGACGGCGAAATCGGTGCCGTGGAAGAGGTGGATGTTGTGGCGCAGGAGGGTGCGGGGGAGATGGAAGCTCCACCAGTGGGAGGAGGGTTGATGGATGTGGCGGACTGCGGGGACGGGCGGATGCTGGTAGGATTGATCGGATAGGAAGGTGTAGCTGTCCTGTGGGAATTCGCGGGCGAGGGCCGTGGCGAGTTCGATGGTGTAGCGGCGGATGCCTCCGGTGGGTTCGATGAGGGGGGTGGCGTCGAGGGCCACGTTCATAGGTAGATGAGTTTAGCAGGGAGGGACGAGATGCTTCAGAGGACTTTGGTGATTCGGGCCGGGATGGCGGCTCTGGTTTCGGGCGGACTGTGGCTGGCGATGACACAGCAGGGCGGGGCTCCGCTGACGGTGGAGAAGCTGGCCGATGATCTGCATATCATCGTGGGCAGTGGCGGCAATGTGGCCGTGCTGACGACGGATGAGGGCACCGTGCTGGTGGATGATAAATTCGACCGGAATGTGCCGGAGATTCTGGAGAAGGTGAAGTCGATCACTTCGCAGCCGGTGAAATGGGTGGTGAACACGCATCATCACGGGGACCATTCGGGCGGGAATACGACTTTGATCAAGACGGCGACGATTGTGGGACATGACAACGTGTTCGTGAATATGGTGAAGGGCAAGCAGCCGGGTCCGCCGCAGATTACGTTTAATGACAAGGCGTCGGTGCGGGTGGGAGGCAAGGAGATCCGGATGCATCATTTCGGGCGCGGGCATACGAATAGCGATTCGGTGGTGGTATTTCCGGCGCACCGGGTGATTCATATGGGTGATTTGTATAATCCGGGCGGGCCGTTCATTGATTACAACAATGGGGGTAGTGCGATGGCGTGGACGGAGACGATTGCGCGGGCGCTGGAGCTGGATTTTGACCGGGTGATACCGGGGCATGGGGCGGTGATGAAGAAGGCGGATCTGGCGGCTTGGAACGAAAGCTTCCGGAAGATGCGGAATACGGTAGCGGATTGGAAGAAGCAGGGTAAGAGCGCGGATGAGATTGCGCGGGGAGTGGATCCGAAGCAGTTTGGATGGGGTGCGGGGCCGTTTTGGGCGAAGAATGTGCCGGGGCTGGTGGCGGAGTTGCCGTAGGGCGGCGGGCTTCGCATACTAGCTTTTGTGGAAGTGATTCGCTATTTATTTATTGCTCTTTTCCTGGCGCCTGCCGCATGCGCACAGGACATCGCGGTGTATGGGGCGACGCCGGCCGGGATTGCCGTGGCGATCACCTCGGCGCGTGCGGGACACGCAACCGTGCTGCTGGAGCCATCCGCGCGGATCGGCGGCCTTCTCACGGGCGGGCTTTCTTATACGGACTTCCGGACGCAGGAGGCCGTGACAGGCTTCTTCCGCGAGTATATGGATGCGGTGCTCGAGCACTACGTCAAGACGTACGGCAAAGACTCGCAGCAGGTGAAGGACTGCTTTCTGGGCGCGCATGCCGAGCCGAAGGTATCGATGATGGTGCTGCAGCGGCTGCTGGCCGCCGAACAGCGCCTGACCGTGCGCACCAACTGGCGGCTGGAAAGCGCGGAGATGGTGAGCGAGCCGGGTGGGTCGCGAAGGATCGTGGCGCTACGCGGAATGGGTGGAAGTCGCGTTGTGGTGCGCGCGGCGGTGGATGCGACTTACGAGGGCGATCTGGCTGCCGCGGCGGGAGTGCCGTACCGGGTGGGGCGCGAATCGTCGAAGGAGTACGGGGAACGGTTCGCGGGCAAGCTTTTCGTAAAAGGCGGCGTGATTCTGCCGGGTTCGACGGGCGAGGCGGATCAGGCGGTACAGTGTTACAACTTTCGCATCCTGATGACGAACGATCCAGCGTTGCGCATGCCGGTGACAAAGCCGGCGGACTACCGGCGCGAGGAGTATGCGGGGTCGATTCCGCACTTCCAAGGCGGGGTACTGCGGAAGGCCTTTACCGAGGGTCACGATGGGGTGTTGCGGATCCAGAGCTTGCCGAATCGCAAGGCGGACATCAACGATATCAAGGGGTCACCCTTGCGGCTTGCGCTGCCGGGGGAGACACATCGCTGGCCCGAAGGCACACCGGCGGAGCGCGATCGGGTATATCAACGCCACAAGAGCTATGCGCTCGGCCTGTTGTGGTTCCTGCAGAATGACGAAGCGCTGCCGGAACACGTGCGAGCCGGGGCGCGGGAATGGGGCTTCGCCAAGGATGAGTACGCCGACAACGGGCATTTCGCGCCGGCACTGTATGTGCGGGAGGCGCGCCGGATTGAAGGGGAGTTCACGTTCACCGAACACGACACGCAGCCGCGGGTTGGCGTAAGGGCTCCGCTCCACACGGATTCGATCGCGGTGGGGGACTACGCGCTGAACTCGCATGGGCACGGGAAGGCGGGAGTGCTGCACCCCGACGTAGCCGATGGCGACTTCAGCCACTTCACGGCGCCGTTCCAAGTGCCGTACGGCGTGATTGTGCCGAAGGGCGTAAGCAACATGTTGGTACCGGTGGCCTTGTCCGCTTCGCATGTGGGCTACTCGGCGCTGCGGCTGGAACCCACCTGGACAGCGTTGGGGCACGCCGCCGGACTGGCTGCTCACCTGGCGCTGGCAAAGGGGGTACCGATGGCCAAGGTGCCGGTGGGAGAGATCCAGGAGTTGCTGTTGCGGGATCGCGCGGCATTGATCTATACGTCCGATGTAGCGCCGGGCGCGCAACGTTTCGCGGCAGTGCAGCGGTTGGGATTGCGGGGGTTCCTGCACGACATTGCGGAGGAACATCCGGAACCGTTTGGCGTGCTGCAGAAGCGCCACGGGCTGCAGTACGCCTGGCCGTTTCCGCATCATGGCCTGCGAGCCGATATGGCGCTGGATGACGCGTTGCGGCGGCGCTGGCTGGAACGCCTAACGGCGGAGGAGCGTGGCCGGATCCCCGCGCGCGCGCTGACTCGGGGTGAGTTCGTTGATCTGGCGACGCGTTGAGCTTGTCAGTCGAGGGTGAGTATGGCCGCCCGTTGCGAGTGGAGCGACCGCGTGTCTGAGGATCGCGAGCGGACAACCACCTGGTAGTTCCGGGGAATGCGGCCATGGGCCCGGAGGAACTCCTGTTCCAGCGTTTCCAGATTGACCACGGTGGTCATAAAGGACATGGCTGCTTCGCTGCCATCGGAATTGATGCCCGACACCAGCATGGTGGCTCTGGCACCGGCGCTGGTCTGGCGGGTCAGCATCGTGACCAAGCCGTAGTTGGTCTTGCCTTTTTCCTCGCGAAAGTAGCCGGTTCCATTGGGAAGCACGACACCGACGGCACGGCGCTCAGGTACGTACCGGACGGTGTATCCTTTGGCGGGTTGCAGTGCGGCGGCGGCGCGCGAATACTCAGGGCGGCCCAATACCACTGCCTGGCGATCCCGGATCTCGGTGGCTCCGGTGTTCTCGCCGAGCAGCAGTTCGACTCTCGTACCGCGTTCCGCGGCAAAGGAGGCGAACAAGATGGCGGCGTTCGCCTCGCCTCCCAGAGGCGAATGATTATTCGGATGGAGGATGAGACGCCTCGGTTTCTGTCCGGTCATGCGCAGGAACCAATCGCGAAAGGCTTCGGCATCAGGAGGAACAAAGTGCATCGGCGGATCTTCCACGGGCAGCGGAAGATCGCCGAACTCGCGAACCCACAATTGGGGCGTTGTGGCCAAGACCACCGAAATCGCCTCGCCCTCTCGAAGCAACGGAGCCCAGATGCGGCGAGCCGCTCGTTCCGCCGCGGGAGCCCACAAGTGCAAGCCCAACCAGAGCGCGAGCGCGAGGAGCAATCCGGTGGCCATGCCCAGGGCGAAACGATGGCTTCCAGAGGGTGGACCGGGTGGTAGCGCTGGAAAGATCATGCGCCGCAAGCGACTGGATGGATCTGGTTCGCCTCACCAGTTCCCCTGCTGGACTCATGGCGACTTCACTGCTGCAGTTTGGGCGGAGCTGGCTGGAACGCCTGACGGCGGAGGAGCGTGGCCGGATCTCCGTGCGCGCGCTGACTCGGGGTGAGTTCGTTGATCTGGCGACGCGTTGAGCTTGTCAGTCGAGGGTATGGCGGCCCGTTGCCGGCGTTTTGGCCTTAGCGCCGAAGCGCAGCCCACACTATATGAGGGGACTGGCCGCCGATGCGAACCATGCGGATCCACAGTAGCGTCATGTGCTCCAGGTGAAGCGCCTGTTCGATGCCGCCGACATCGAGCGGCTCCCATCCCAAGCCGGCAATCAGGCCCGCCACCAACTGTTTGGCGGCGGTATCGGCTCCGCAAAACATCATTACCGGCTTCACATCGTAGCAAGG
>CALFYN010000697.1 GCA_937952345.1 uncultured Acidobacteriota bacterium | reverse complement strand
AGAGAGGCCGTTTTCGGCGACCAGGCCGCGCTTCCAGCGGTCGAGGACTCCGCGAAGGGCTTCGTCGGCTTTGGCGCGGGCGGCTTCGGCGGAGGTGATGTCGAGGTTCATCATCTCGGCGGTCACTTCGTTGGAATAGCCCATCGATTCGAGCCAGACGTATTGGCGATCAATGACCGTGAACGGTGCAAGGGCTTGGGTGAGTGTGTCGAGGTCGAGTTCGATGGAGGGGGCGGCACTGGCTTTGTCGAGTTCGACGAGACGCAGCAGTTCCTGGCGGAGGGCGGCGACGAAGATGCGCTCCTCGGCGTGGCCGGGCGGGGCCCAGAGGCTCGATTGGGGATTCTTCAATTGCTGGAGCATGCGCTCGATCAGGCCGGGGCGGCCGTCGAAGTATTGGGCCAGGAGGCGGCGCATGACGGGCACATAGCGGGTGACCAGATAGGTCCAGCCTTCGGGCCGATTGTCACGGCAATCGCGGATCATGTCGTAACAGGTGTAGATGGCCAAACGGTTCCTCGTCCTTATTATTCGGTAATGTCGAAGGAAATGCCTTGCGCCAGCGGCAGGTCATCGGACCAGTTGATGGTAACGGTCTGCCGCCGCATGTAGGCTTTCCAGGCGTCGCTGCCGGATTCACGGCCGCCTCCGGTTTCCTTTTCGCCGCCGAAGGCTCCGCCAATTTCCGCGCCGCTGGTGCCGATGTTGATGTTGGCAATGCCGCAATCACTGCCGCGGGCACTGAGGAAGGTCTCAGCCGATTGCAGGTTGCGGGTGAACATTGCCGAACTCAGCCCCTGCGGCACGTTGTTGTGCCAGGCAATCACTTCGTCCAGTGTCTCAAACTCGATGACGTGAAGGATAGGGGCGAAGATCTCCTCCTTGAGGACGGGCATTTGGGGAGTGGAGCGGACGATGGTGGGCTCGACGAAGTGGCCGGGGGTGTTGAGGCGGCTGCCGCCGTGGAGGATCTCGCCGCCCTGCTGCTGAATGGTATCGAGCATGTGGATCATCCAGCGGACGGCGGTCTCATCGATGAGCGGGCCCATGTGGGTGTCCTTGGCAAGGGGGTCGCCGACGCGGACCTGGCGGTAGGCTTGCTTGAGGTCGGCGATGAACTCGCCGGCGATGGATTGATGGAGGAAGAGGCGGCGGATGGAGGTGCAGCGCTGGCCGGCGGTGCCGATGGCTCCGAAGAGGACGGCGCGGAGGGCGAGGTCGAGGTTGGCGTCGGGCATAATAATGACGCCGTTGTTGCCGCCGAGTTCGAGGAGGGTGCGGCCGAGGCGGGCTCCGACGACCTCGGAGACGCGGCGGCCCATGGCGCAAGAACCGGTGGCGCTGATCAAGGGGAGGCGCTTGTCGGCGAGCATGCGTTCGCCGACGGCGTCGTTGTCGCCGATGACGAGGCTGAAGACGCCGAGCCAGCCGTGGCGTTCGAGGACGCGGTTGACGATGTGCTGGACGGCGATGGCGCAGAGGGGGGCTTTGAGGGACGGTTTCCAGATGGTGACGTCGCCGCAGACGGCGGCGATGAGGGCATTCCAGCTCCAGACGGCGACGGGGAAATTGAAGGCGGTGATGACGCCGATCATGCCGAGCGGGTGCCACTGTTCGTACATGCGGTGGCCGGGGCGCTCGCTGTGGGTGGTGAGTCCGTAGAGCTGGCGGGAGAGGCCGACGGCGAAGTCGGCGATGTCGATCATCTCCTGGACTTCGCCCATGCCTTCGGCGAGGATTTTTCCGGTTTCGAGGGAGACGAGCGCGCCGAGATCGGCTTTGTGGCGGCGGAGCTCTTCGGCGATGTCGCGGATGATGAGTCCGCGTTGCGGGGCGGGCAGCATTTTCCAGCGCTGGGCGACTTGGGAGGCTTGCCAGACGACGTCGTCGTAATCCTCTTCGAGGGCGAGGCGGACGGTGGCGATGGGCGTGCCGGTGGCGGGGTTGAAGGATTCGAGATCTTCGCCGGCGGGGGCGGGGATCCACTCCGAGCCGCAGCAGCCGGAGTTGATTTTTGTCAATCCGAGTTTGTCGAGTATGTCAGCCATTGGAATCCCTCCGGGCCGGTGGCGAACTTGCGTCCAGCCTGTGCGGCTCTTTGTTTCATCTGTTCCACGATGCGGGCCTGGAATGGGGGTTGGAACCATTCTTCATGCCCGTGCTTGCCGGCGATGCGGAAGGCCTGTTCGCGGGTGGTGGCTCCGTGAGGCTTGACCTGGCGGAGGTGCAGCGGGTCACCCACCACGGGTTCGGCGGTGACCTGGAGAGCCCGATCGATGAGGCGCAGCGGATCGCAAGGCAGCAACGGAGCTAGTGTCGCATGGACGGCGAGTCCGGCGCTGCGGAGGCGCTCGACGACGGCGAAGCGTTCGTCGATGGGAGCGCAGTGGGGTTCGTAGAGGCGGCGGACGTTTTCGTCATCGGTGGTGATGGAGAAGCTGATGCGGAGGCTGGTGCGGCGGTGGAGTTCGGTGAGGAGGGGGAGGTCGCGGAGGATGAGGGGTCCGCGGGTCTGGATGGTGAAGACGGCGGGCGGGCGGCGGAGGAGCACTTCGAGGAGGTGGGGCATGAGGGCTTGTTGCTCTTCGGCGGGCTGGTAGGGATCGACGAGGGGGGAACAATAGATGAGCATGTGGGGTTTGAGGGCGCGGGCGAGGAGGTGGGGGGCGTTTTCTTT
>CALFYN010000696.1 GCA_937952345.1 uncultured Acidobacteriota bacterium | reverse complement strand
CTTGCGGTTTCCCGCATCAACAGAATATCCCCCGTGTCGAGCCCGGCGTCGATCTGCATGGTCGTGACGCCGGTCACCGTCTCCCCATTGGCAATGGCCCATTGAATCGGCCCCGCCCCGCGATACTTCGGCAACAGCGAGGCATGCACGTTGACAATCCCCAGCCGCGGAATGTCGATGATGGATTGCGGAATAATCTGCCCGTACCCCACCACCACAATGCAATCGGGCTGCATCCCGGCGAGCATCTCCACCACCTCTGGCCGCCGCACGCGTTCCGGTTGCTCCACACGAAGCCCATGCGCCACTGCGCATTCCTTCACCGGAGATGCGGCAAGTTGCTGCCCTCGCCCCTTCGGACGGTCCGGTTGCGTGAAGACGGCGGTGACAACATGCCCCGCCGCGAGAATCGCTTCGAGTGTAGGCACGGCAAACTGTGGAGTGCCCATGTAGACAATGTTCATGCTGAGTCAGCTTCGATGGTAGCAACTTGTGTGCCGCGGCATGCCGTGAAGAAAAAGACATATTAATACGAAATTCAGTCCACTTGCCTCACATCGCCGGACAATATATGATTCCCGTGGTATGTTTCGCACTATCCTCACTCTCGCCTTGTTTCTGGCGTTCCTTACCGCCGCGTTTCCGCAACAAACCGCCCAGATTTCCGGCCGTGTCGCCGACCCCACCGGAGCCGTCGTGCCCGATGCCGGCCTCACATTGATCAGCAGTAAGACCGGCATCAAATACGATGCCAGCAGCGACAACCTCGGACTCTATCTATTCCCCGCCTTGCAACCCGGCGAATACGAACTCACCGTCACCAAAGACGGATTCCGCCCCATCAAACGCACCAACATCGACCTCCGCGTCGGCGACCGTATCCGCCTCGATCTCGATCTCGAAGTCGGCGGCCAGGCGCAGGCCATCAGCGTCTCCGCCGAAATCCCGCTGCTACGCGTCGATGACGCGCAATCCGGACTCGTCATCGACAACAAGCGCATCCAGGAACTGCCGCAATACAACCGCAACCCCCTTGCCTTCGCGCAACTCACACCCAACGTCAACGGTACCGCCGACCAGCAGGGCTACTCCACGGACTTCCGCATCAACGGCGGACGCACGGCGAAAGCCGAATACCTCATCGACGGAGTTGCCGTCACCACCGGCTATCGCCATGAAATTCCTCCCTCGGTTCCCTCCATGGAAGCGGTCGCCGAATTCAAAGTCATCACCAACGGCATATCCGCCGAATACGGCCGCCTTTCGGGTGGCGCGGTCACCCTTGTCACGCGCTCCGGCACCAATGAATTTCACGGCTCGGCCTACGAATTCTTCCGCAACGATAAGCTCAACGCCAACGATTGGAACTCCAACCGCTTCGGCCGCCGCAAAGGCGTCTTCCACGACAACGTCTTCGGCGGCACCTTCGGCGGACCGGTGCGCATCCCGAAACTCTACAACGGCAAGGACAAGACTTTCTTCTTCGTGAACTACGAAGGCACGCGCCGCCGCACCGGCTCCAACGCGCAACTGGCCAGCGTCCCCACCGAGCTCGAGCGCAACGGCGACTTCACGCAGACGCTGATTGACAACGGCCGCCCCGCCATCATTCACGATCCGCTCACCGCGCGCATGTCGAACGGACGCGTGCTGCGCGACGCCTTCCCCGGCAATCGCCTGCCCTCTTCGCGCATCGATCCGCTGTCGAAGATCTATCTCGGCTTCTACCCGCAGCCGAATCAGCCGGCGCGTCCCAATTCCAGCCACGATCAGAACTTCGTCGGCTCGGCCTCGACGCCGCTCGACAACAACCGCTGGACCGGCCGCCTCGATCAAAACTGGAACGCCCGCCACGCCTCGCATTTCACCATCACCTACTTCAATGACTTCTCCGCCGCTGAACGCTGGCTCTCGCCGCTGCAACCGGTCAGCACCAACGCCGCCGAAGCCTACACCGCCTCGCTCGATCACACGTGGACCATCACGCCGCGCACGCTGCTGAACGTTCGCGGAGGCATCGTCCGCTCCATCGCTTTCTCGGGCACACAGATCTCCGACAGCGTCGACGCCTCCGCCTGGGGCATGTCGCCCGAAGTGGTGAACCTGCTCGGCGGCACGCGTCTTCGCGTCCCCAATCTCGGCACCGCCGACAC
>CALFYN010000695.1 GCA_937952345.1 uncultured Acidobacteriota bacterium | reverse complement strand
CCAACCGCTGCCACGAAAACTCCAACCCAATCCCGAAGAGCAACAGCGCCACGCCTAGCTCAGCAAGAAACTGTACCGACTCGATGCTCCGAACCAAACCCAGGCTCCGCGGTCCGGCAATGAGTCCAGCCAGTAGGTAACCAATCACTCCCTTCTGTCCGAACCGGCGGGCTCCAACTCCCAAGAGCAATGCCAGGCCCAACAGTCCGACAATCTCTGCAAGTTGGCGCCAAGGGTCCATGGGCCCATTATCCCAACGCTGCCCCTACCACAGGAAGACGCCGCAGGCGTCGCCAAAGGCGTTCCCTGCGACTCCCTACCAGTTGCCTTCGATTCCCGGCAACTGGTAATCTGCACGGCATGATGGAACTCCCGCGGTTAGCGATTCCGTTCGTTTTCGTCGTGGTGATGCTCTCGGTCATCATTGCGGCAGCCCTCTTCTCCCGTAACTATCTCAAGGTTCCGCCGAACCTCGTCGCTGTCCTCAGCGGACGCAAGCGGAAGCTCGCAGACGGTCGCGTCGTCGGTTACCGCATGGTGCGCGGAGGCGCCGCCCTGCGAATCCCTTTGCTCGAAAAGGTGGATTACCTCTCCCTAAACGTCATCACCATTCCCCTCGAAATCCGACGCGCCTACACCATTCAAGGCGTGCCTGTTTCCGTCAAGGCCGTCGCCAACGTTAAAATTCGCTCCGACGAAACTTCGCTCCATGCTGCCGCGGAGCGCTTCCTCGGCATGACGCACAACGATATCCAACAGGTCATCTTCCAAACCCTCGAAGGACACCTTCGCTCCATCCTAGGCACACTCACCGTCGAGGAAGTGAACTCCGACCGGAACTCTTTCGCCCAGAAGCTAACCTCTGAAGCGGCTAACGACCTCGAAAAAATGGGTCTCGGCGTCGATGTCCTCACCATCCAGGAAGTCAGCGACGACGAAGACTACCTCAACGCGCTCGGCAAACGCCGCACGGCGGAAGTGAAGCGCGATGCAACCATCGGCGAGGCGGAGGCCACTCGCGACGCCAAGATCAAATCCGCGTCCGCACTGCAGGAGGGTGAACGCGCCAAGCTTAACGCTGATGCCGAAATCGCCCAGGCACAGCGCGACTTCAATATCCGCCAGGCCCAATACCAGGCCGAGGTACAAACCGAAAAGGCTCGCGCGGAACAGGCTGGTCCGCTCGCCCAAGCCAAAGCCCGCCAGTCCGTCGTCGCCGAGGAAGTCAAGGTGGAACGCCAGCGCACGCAGGAATTGATCTCCGTGCAAGAACAAGAAGTGCTCCGCAAACAGAAGGAACTCGAAGCCACCGTTCTTAAACCCGCCGAAGCCGAGCGCCAGGCACGCGTCGTCCGCGCTCAGGCCGAAAAGGAATCCTCCGTCCTCGAAGCCGAAGGCAAACGCCAGGCCCTTATCGCGCTCGCCGAAGCCGAACTGGAACGCCTCCGCAAAGAAGGCGCCGGCCGCGCCGCCGCACTCGAATCGGAAGGTAGAGCCGAAGCCGCCAAGATCGAAGCCATCGGTCTGGCCCAGGCCCGTGCCATCGAAGCGCAGGGTGTCGCCGAGGCCACGGCCATCGAGCGCAAAGCCCAAGCCTGGAAGCAGTTCAACGAAGCCGCGCGGCTGCAGACCATCCTCGAAAAACTGCCCGCAATCATCGAATCCTCCTCCGGCGTCTTCTCCGCCGTCGCCGCCCCGCTCGGCAACATTGACCGCATGGTGGTCATCGACAACGGCGGCTCCGGACCCAACGGCACTTCCGGCTTGAACAAGATCGCCCAAGCCACACCCACTGTCATCTTCGGGCTGCTCCAACAACTGCAGGCCATGGGACTCGATGTGCCCACCGTTCTGCAGCAACTCGGCGTAAAAGACGGCAAGCCGGAGACATCCCCCAATGAGACCACGCAAGGGTGAAGGCACCTTCGTGGTGCACTGCTCCAGTTCGCTCTACCAGCCCTATTTCCAGGACTTCCTGCGCGGAACCATCGGCGTGCGGAACTACGGTTTGCTGGCGTTGCCGGGCGGAGTGCAATCGCTGACCCTGGAAAAGTACATGCCCAAGTTCGCCTGGAGCGGTTGGCGACACATCAAATTCCTCATGGATCTCGACGAACCCGCGCGCATCATCCTCATCGGGCACGATGATTGCCGCTGGTATCATCGCGGCCCGATCAATCGCCTCGTTGGCCCGGAACGCACACGTCAGGAGAGCGACCTGCGCGATGTCGCCGCCAACTGGAAAAGCCGTTTCCCCAGCGCCTCGGTCGAAGCCTATTACGCCGTCGTCCAACAAGGAAGGGCCACCTTCGATGCTATCCGCTGACATCACCCGCCGCCAATTCTCCTTGCTCGCCGCGGCAGCCTTCGCAGCCCCGGAACCCACCGTGCTGGTCCACGAGCACGTGCTGGTCAATTTCAAACGCGCCGCCTATGACGGCGACATCGTCTTCAATAAAGTGAAACCGAAGCTCGATGCCATCGCCAAGCTCGGATGTAAGCGTTTTCAGGAGTGCACCCCTAACTTCATCGGCCGCGATCCGAAGCTCCTGCGTCGCCTGCAGGATGCTACCGGCATCGAGATCTGGACCAACACCGGCCTCTACGCCGCGCGCAATCATGAATACCTGCCGGACTATGCCCATACGGAATCGGCCGAACAACTGGCCCGGCGCTGGGTCGCGGAATACCGCAACGGCGTCGATGACATGAAGCCCCGTTTCCTCAAGATCGGAGTCAACCGCGGTCCACTCGGGCCCATCGACAAGAAGATCGTCAAGGCCGCCGCACTCTGTACGAAGGACACCGGACTCACCATCGCCTCCCACACCGGAAACGGTATCGCCGCCATGGAGCAGATCGCCATCGTCAACGAAACCAAGGTGCCTGCATCGAAGTTCGTCTGGGTGCACGCCGACGGCGAGAAGGACCACAGCTTCCACAAGCAAGTAGCTGAAGCCGGAGCTTGGGTCGAATTCGATCACATCGGCCCCACCAAACAGGCTCTTGACTGGCACATCGACTGCGTGCGTTTCATGGACGCTAACAAGCTTCTGCACCGCACGTTGATCTCGCAGGACGCCGGATATTACAAGCCCGGTGAGCCCGATGGGGGCGCATTCAAAGACTACGATCACATCTACACGAAGTTCGTCCCCTTGCTCACCGCGGCGCAACGAAAAATCCTGCTGCAGGAGAATCCCTATGCGGCTTTTGGCAAGTAGTGCCCTCGCACTCTTCCTCGCGACCACCACCGCCCCCGCCGGCGAGACGCTCGACATCGAGTTCGCCAGGCCTGGAGGCGTTTCACTTACACTCGATGCCTACGTTCCGGATGGAAAAGGCCCCTTCCCCACGGTGATCGTCGTGCACGGTGGCGGCTGGGTCAACGGCACCAAGCGCAGCTACGTCACACCAGTCTTTCCGGTACTCACCAAGGCCGGCTTCACATGGTTCACCATCAACTACCGCCTTGCCCCGCAGCACAAATACCCCGCCGCCACAGAGGACGTGGACGCCGCCATTCGCTGGGTCCGCGCACACGCCAAAGAGTACAGAGTGGAC
>CALFYN010000694.1 GCA_937952345.1 uncultured Acidobacteriota bacterium | reverse complement strand
GCTACCCCGCACCAACGGCAATTACCTCGAAACCCTGTTCGGCAACGGCACCCTCGATTTCGCCGGCAAGGCCGTCGGCCGGCCCTTCTATAGCCCCGACCGCAATAACTTCGCCCCCAACGTCGGCCTCGCCTGGAACGTCCGTGGCGATGGCAAGACCGCCATCCGGGTCGGCTACTCCATGAACTTCGTCCAGGATTCGCAGGCCACCGCCATCCGCAACAGCGTCAATACCAACGCGGGCTTGGCCCAGACCCTCCAGCGCACCGGCTTGAGTTCCACCCTGTCGAATCCCACCAACCTCGGCTCGCCCACATTCAGCGTGCCCCGTACCTTCGCCGACAACTTCGCCCTCAACACACAAGGCGCCTTCGGCATGCCGAATCCGGGCTTGGTGACCCCCTACGTCCAGCAGTGGAATATCTCCATCCAGCAGAACATCAAAGGCGGCGTGTTCGAGGCCCGCTACGTCGGCAACCACGCAACCAAGTCGTTCCGTGCCTTCGACTACAACCAGGTCAACATCAACCAGGGCGGCTTCCTCACGGAGTTCCGCCGCGCCTACGCCAACGGCGTCGCCTCTCAGGCCGCCGGCCGCGCCTTCGATCCCCGTTTCAACGCCGCCGTCCCTGGCAGCGTCCGGCTCCCCTTGCTCGATACCTTTCCCAGCGCTGGATTGCTCACAAACGCCACCATCATTAACCTCATCCAGACGCAGCAACCCGGCGAGTTAGCGCACGTCTACCAGATCAATCGCCTCGTGCCCGCGGGCTTCAGCTTCTACCAGAACCCGCTCGCCCTCGGCTTGAACGTGATGTCCAACTACACCAACGCCAGCTACAACGCCCTGCAGTTGGATTACACTCGCCGCTTCCGCAGCACCCAGTTCCAGATCAACTATGCTTACGGCAAAGTGATGAGCGATACCGCCGGCGACAGCCAGGCGCAGTTTGAGCCTTTTCTCGATATCAACAACGGCAAGCTCGAACGCTCCCGCACTCCGTACGACGTTACCCATGCCTTGAAGGGCAACTTCTTCTGGGAAGTCCCCGTCGGCAAGGGCAAGAACTGGGATCTCGGCGCGGCCAATTGGGTCATCGGCGGATGGAGCACTTCCGGCATCATGACCTGGCAGACCGGCAATCCCCTCTCCATCATGAGCTTCCGCGGTACGCTCAACCGTGGCAACCGCTCCAGCACACAGAACGGCGTCACTGCCACCACCCTGTCCACCAAAGGCCAGTTGGATGAGGTCGTCGCCTTCCGCATGACCGGCTCCGGACCCTATATCATCGCCCCCGGCGCCATCGGCTCCGATGGCCGCGGCGTCAACGTCGACGGCCAGGCCGCCTTCTCCGGCCAGGTCTTCTACAACCCCGGTGCTGGGGAATTGGGCGCTCTCCAGCGCCGCTATTTCTCCGGCCCCACCTGGTTCAACTTCGACTTCGCCCTCCAGAAGTCGTTCCCGATCGTCGAGAAGCACTCCGTGCTGCTTCGCCTTACCTCGACGAACTTCTTCAACAACCCGACCTTCTACAGCGGCGACCAGAACATCAATTCCGTCAACTTCGGAAGAGTGACGGCTCTGCAAACGGACCCGCGCCGGTTCCAGTTTGAATTGCAGTACCGCTTCTAACGCACCATCCCAGAGGCGCGGGCCTTACAAAGCCTGCGCCTCACACCACCCGCACCGATAGCCCCTCCGACCGTACTTCCCCCAGCCCCACCACCAGCTCATACCGCCCCCGTGGAAACCCATCCGGCACCCGCGCATTCACCTGCAGCAACGTAGCGTCCTTGGCATCCACCACGCACCCTTCCACCATCAGCCGCTTCCCTCCCAGCGTCACCCGCAGATTCCCCCGGTCCGCGTTCACCGGCAGCCCCTGCGCCCAGATCGAAAGAAACCTTCCCGTCCCCGAAGCCACTTCCCCCGGCCGCCACGTCTCGCTATCGCAAGCCCCCTCCAGCCGGATGAACTCCGCCACCGCCGGCACATCCACCGCCACCCGCACCACTTCGCTGTACCGGCTCCCCTCCGTCCGCAATCGCACCGGCTGCCATCCCGCATCGAGCCCCGGCGGAATCCGGAAACTCGCCTGCCATCCATCCCCGCCCGTATGCTGCACCCCCACCGGATACACCCCGAACCCGCCCACCTCCGGAAAAACAGTTTCACACGTCAATGTTTCCGCCCCGCTCTTGAAAAACGCCGTGATGTAATCGTCCTTCGCCCGGCTCACATTCACCCCGTAGTTGCTCGA
>CALFYN010000693.1 GCA_937952345.1 uncultured Acidobacteriota bacterium | reverse complement strand
TCGACCTCGGCGCCGATGCCTCCCTCAGCGCCGACGGCTCATTCCGCTACACCGTCATCAGCGCCTCTGCCAATCTCAAAGCCGGCGTCGATGCCTCTTACTTCGCCGCCCGCACCTTCCCCCGCACCACCACGCTCCTCCCCATGATCCAGTCCCTCCTCTCCGGACTCGCCATGCCCTCCTCCCTCCGCAAGCCGCCCGCCAAAGGCGAAATCTACTCTTTTGAATTCGGCGGCTATTTAAATTTCGGCGTCGGCGCTTCCGCCGGATATGAAATCAAGGGCACAAAATCCTTCGCTATTTCCGAAATCTCCCTCGCCGAACACTACGCCCTCAGCGTCATCGGCAAGCTCTCCTTCACCGGGCAAATCGCCGGCCGCTTCTCCGTCGACGTGCAGGCCGGCGCCGATCCCGGCTGGGCGCGCGTCATCGTCCGCCGCCGCCGCTCCAAGGAACTCCAGTTCGCCGCCGACGTCAACGTCAACGCCTCGCTCCAAACCCAGGGCCTGCCGCGCTCGGGCAAGGAATTCCTCGGCGCGCTCCTCGGCGTCGAAGGCAAAAGCTGGCTCAACCGCATCGACGGCTTCGTCGACGAAGCCGGCAAAGTGGACAGCCTCCCCGCCCTCCAAGCCAAGCTCGATTCCCTCGCCACCGACTTCCTCAACACCTGGACCGGCAAAGCCATCGACAAACTCACCACACCCGAAGTGCAAGCCCTCCAAACCCGCATCGCCAAAGTCGTCGCCAGCTACCGCAACCTCGACACCAACGCCATCGCCTTGTTCGACCGCTTCTTCCATCCCGTGCTCGACCGCACCGCCGAACTCAGCGCCGCCCTCGACGACCTCCGCAAACTCACCTCCTGGGATCAACTGCAAGGCGAAATCAACCCCACCCTCTGGAACGTCGTCCGCCAGCTCACCAACGGCGATCCGCTCGGCTGGGCGCTCGGCCGCATCCCCGGCACGCCCATCCCTTCCCTGCCCGAACTGCAGAAGCGCATCGCCGACACCACCGCTCTCATCCAGGACAAAGCCCATCAGGAAATCCGCGATTTCCTGCACCTCGCCAAGGAACAATTCCACCTCGATCCGTTGTTCAATCAACTCGCCACCATCTCCAGTCCGCAAGCCCTCAAATCCCTCGTCAACACGCGCCTCGGCGGCTTCGTCGAACGCCTCATCGGTGACGCCCTCAGCGCAATGAACGGCAATGACCTCAAGCGCGCTTTCGAAATCGTCCAGAAGGTCTCCACCGCGCGCACCACCTTCTTCGATACCTTCGACAAAGTCCTTCAGCAAGCCGCTTCGCAAACCTTCGCCCTCAGCCTGCACGCCGCCTACAACAGCTCCGATGAGCGCACCGCCATGATCGACTGCGAACTGCGCCTGCAAAACGACGACGGCTCCGACAACGCCACCGGACTCCGTTTCATGGAAGCCGCCGGCCGCGGCGATTTCCAGGACATCCTCGCCAACTTCCAGCCCACCGTGGTGAAATTGCGCGAAGGCCTGCTCACCCACCGCGTCGCCACCAGCACCTCACTCAAATTCAACATCGCCGGCTGGCACCGCGGCTTCTCCTACGAAGCCATGCACAGCGTCATCGTCAATACCGAACAGCAGATCCGCCCCGCCCCCGGCGGCCTCTTGAACGTGTTCACCACCATCGATATGACCGCCGAATCGGAACAACGCCGCAATCGCGGCACAAAAAGCGAGGAAGCCGTCCTCACCAATTTCCTCCTCCGTTTCCTCGCCGAATCGAAAGTCTCAGACTCCACCTTCGACAAGGACACGCAGCTCTACGCGCTCGATGTCATCACCGGCATGTCGGCCAACTACGACACCAGCTTCACCGATGCCGATACCTCGCCCGCCGAACTCGACGATTACCTCGAATTCGCCAAGGAACTCGGCCTCGACACCGTCGGAGCCACCCGCGCCGCCCTCGCCCCAGTCCTCGAAGAAAAACAAGGCAGCTTCGGACCCATCTCCTCCACCTACCAGGTCCGCTACACCGAATCCGGCATCCGCCGCCTCATCGACGCCCGCCCCGAACCAACGGCCATCAAAAACATTTTGCGCAAAATTGTTTTAGCCAACTACTACAACCACCCCACACTCAGCGACGCCGGCTGGCTCTACGCAAGCGACGATGTCCGCAAGCTCTTCGATAAGACCCAGAACAACTTCGTCAATGCCGAATCCATTCTCGCCGGCGCAACGGTAGCGCTCACCAGCCCCATCGCCGGCATCAAGCCGCCCCGCCGCTTCCGCAACACCTTCCCCATCCGCAACAACGTAGCCACCCTCTTCCGCATCGAAGACACCCTCATCGACGCCTTCACAAGCCTCAACGCGCTGCTCGATTCCACAAAGAAAATCAAGACCGCCGACCTCGAAAAGAAACTCAAGAAATTCGGCGACGCGCTCCACAGCTTCGATGGATTCGACATGGGCGAGAACTCCGTCTTCGCCGTCTTTGACGGCCTCATTCTGCTCGCCACCCCCGCCCGCCAGGCGCGCAGTTCGTCTCTCACCTTCCAATCCGTCAAGGATGGCGCCGAACGCACCAAAGTCTTCACGCTGCAATCCGTGGCATCATGACCGAAGCGTGAAACGACGAACATTCATACTATCCGGAACCTTTCTCACTCTCCTGCTTGCCACCGGCTGGAACATGTTCCAGGCCTCCCTCAACGACAGGGCAAGAGTCGCCGCCGAACTCCGCCTCGTCAGAATGCGCGAATTCCTCGCTAAAAATATCCCCGAGGTCACCCAAGCCGTCGAGCATCTCCCCGGCTCCGCCAAGGCCCGCATGGCTCTGCTCGCCGCCTCCCGCGAACATCTCAACGATCTCCTCAAGGAAGGCGCGCGCGATCCCCAATCACGCCGCCAATTGGTCACCCTCTACCGCCAGACCGCGGATCTCGAAGCAAGCCTCGCCCCGTCGGACCTCTCACACTACAGCAACTCCGCCACCCACTACCACCGCGCCGTCGAGGAACTGCTCAGCCTGCGCGATCTCTCCGAACCCGCCCGCGCCACCCTCATCGATCTCTACACCCGCCGCGCCATGATTCAGCAGCAATTCGGCCAGTTCAAGGAGGCCAAAACCGTCATCGCCGCCGCCGAAAAGCGATACCAGCCGGCCAAGGACAACAGCCCTGAGATGAAACAAAAAGCCGCCCGAATGTTCTCCATGCGCGGCAACCTCGCCCTCTACGAAAACGGCGCTCCCGGAGCGGAAGACTCCTTCCGCCAGTCCATCGCACTCCTCAACCTCGACAACTCCCCGCAGTCCCGCTACGAACTCGCCCGCGCCACCCGCCTCCTCGCCATGCTCTTCGCCCACAATCAGCGCAACGCCGAAGCACTCGAACAAGCGTCGCGCTCCGTCACCATCGGCGAGCAGCTCCTCGCCGCATTCCCCGCCCGCGACGACTACCGCCGCGCGCTCGCCGCCTCCTACGTCGTGCAGGCCGGAGTCCTCCCGCCCGCCGCCGGCCGCCCCGTTTTCAGCAAAGCCATGGAACTCGCCTCCTTCTCCGCCGCCGCCGATCCTTACGATGTCCAGATGGGCAGCGAGCTTGTCCTCATCGCCACCCGCATGGCCGCCGCCGATCACCCCGACGCCGCCTCCGCTCTGGCGCGCGCCCGCGAGTTGACTGAGCCACTCCTCAATAACTTTCCCAAAAGCTACACCGCCGCCGCCGACCAGATCGGCCTCGGCCTCGAAACCTCGCGCTACCTCCGCGCCAAGGGCCGCATGCGCGATGCCCTCGAAGAGTTGAAGCGCATCCAACCCATAGCCTCCAACCAGGCCTCCGAATTCCCCAAACTCGATAGCGTCCGCAAACGCTTCCAGACCGTCCAGGAAGAAACCGGCGCGCTCATCGAAGCGGTCGCCCGAGGCGCGAAGTAGATCCTGAATTTGCATTCCGGCCTCTTACTCCTTTCCCTCACGGGCAACGCGGTATAGAATGCCCCAATGACGCGACGCACGCTGCTCGCCGCCTCCGCCCAACTCCCCGGCACAAACCTGGAACGCGCCGCCATGCAGATCCTTGACGAGTACATGGCCGGCTGGAACGCCAAAGACACTGCCTGCTGGGAGCGCACCTTCCACTTTCCTCACTACCGTCTGGCGAGCGGCCGTATGAACGTGCTCGCCAAACCCGGCATGCAACCTGCCGGATTGTGGGAACGCATGAAGGCCGGAGGCTGGGACTACAGTAAATGGGATCGCCGTAACATCATCCACGCCACCGCGGAAAAGATTCATGTGGACACGAAGTTCAGCCGCTATCGCGCCGATGGCTCACGGCTGGGTTCGTACGAATCGTTGTATATCCTCACTTTTGAGAACGGCCGCTGGGGAGTGAAGATGCGCTCCAGTTTCGCGCAGTAGAATAACCCAATGCTGCTTCTCGCAACCCTCGCCCTCTCCATCCCTCTGCACGCGCAGCGCCCCGCCGCATGGCTCGACCCGGACCGCACCGCTCCCCCGGGCTTCACCTACCGCACCTTCCCCAGCCGCCTGGCAAACAGCGAAGTCAGCTACCTCCTCTACCTGCCCCCCGGTTACGAATCCTCCACCCGCCGCTACCCCGTCGTCTACTGGCTCCACGGCATGGGCGGATCGCAGCGCTCCGGAACCAAGGTGGTGCAAACCATGAGCACCCTCATGCAGGCCGGCAAAGCTCCCCACATGATCGTCGTCCTCGTCAACGGCATGCGCGACAGCTTCTATGTCGATGCCGCCGATGGCTCCACGCCCGTCGAAAGTGTGATCGTCAAGGACCTCGTGCCCCACATCGACAAGACCCTCCGCACCTTCCCCGAACGCGAGGCGCGCATGATCGAAGGCTTCTCCATGGGCGGATTCGGCTCCGCCCGCATCGGCTTCAGCCACCCCGAAGTCTTCGGCGCGGTGAACGCCATGGCCGGCGCCTTCGAGGGCGTCGAGAACATCGCCACCCGCCGTCCCGAACTCTTCGAGCGCGTCTTCCGCTCCCAGCTCGACCGCGTCCGTGCCGCCACTCCCGCCGCGGCCCTCCAGCGCAACCTCACCGCCATTCGAGGCAAGCAACTCATCCGCGTCGCCGTCGGCGCTGACGATCCCGGCTTGGAGCGAAACCGCGCCGCCCACGAAATGCTCGGCCGCCTCAACATCCCACACGACTTCGAAATCGTCCCCGGCGTCGCCCACAGCCATGCCAAGCTCTACGAAACGCTCGCCGAACGCGCTTGCCTGTTCCACCGGAAGGCCTTCGCGCGCCATTCACAACGCTGACCGAATCTCTAACCCCTAATCCTTGCAACACATCTTCCGCTCGTCACGCCGGCCCGCCCGCCCCGCCGTTGTATTCTCTCCATCGAAGGCAGGAGCCTCCGCGGCCTGCCGCAGCTTTACAGAACTTTACACATTTTCGAAAACATTGGACGCATTATTTGACAAAATCTGACACTTTTTCAACTTTTCAAATTATCGAGGCGCCAGGTTGATCCGCTCGTCCGTAGCCGCCTCCACCGCCTTCCGCGTATACGGCATCGGGTGGTACCGCCCCGCCGCCCAATCCGCCAGCAGGTCGCTGTAATGCTTGCTGTCCGGATCCCCGGATTCCCCGGGCACATTCGTCATCACCGACCGGTCCCAATCCGCCAGATCGATAATCTGCCGGTACGAAGCCCCCGCCGTCTGCCGGAAGTTCCCCCCACTTGCCGCGTTCACCGTGTTCCCGTCACCGGGCCGAGGAAGCGGCCCCCGGTGGAACTTCGCCGCGTACTTCTCACTCACCTTCAATGGATGCTCGAAGCGCACCGTGTGCAGCCGTCCCCAGGTCCACTGCGTCTGGTCCTTGCCCAACCCGCGCTCCAGTTCCTGCACCGCAAGAGCGTAGCTGAGGCGAAGGGCACGGTCATCCTTCTGCCCTTCCAGCATCGCAATCGCCGCCACCGGATCGATCCGCGAAGCCGCCGGCGAGTCCATCAGGAACTGCGGATACCGCGTCACCCAAACCGCATACAGCGCGGCTTCGGCCGAATCAACGGTCATCCGTGCATCCCACTTCAGCATGCGAGCATACACAGGCTTCATCTCCGCGTTGGCCTTCGCCGCGTGCCGCCGGATGACACCCAAAAACCGCCGCGCCAGCACATTCGTCACATCCTGCTGCATGCGCACAAAGTCCGCAATGCTCAGTTTCGCGTTGCCCGAAAGCATCTCCGCCACACGCTGATAGCGGAACGGAGCCGCCCACTCATAACCCAGCATGTGCGGGTAACCCTTCGGGAGGATATTATGGTTCGCCGTGGCAATCCAGTGTCGCGATGGGTTGTACTCCATCGGATGGTCCTTCAGCGGCATGTATCCGCTCCATTCGTAGTCCCCATCGCCGGGCACCGGCAGCAGCCCGTTCCAGTTCTTCCGCAACGGAGCCAGCCCCGAGGCGATCCATCCGATGTTGCCCGCACGGTCCGCATAAACAATATTCTCGGAGGGGACATAATAATTCTCGATCGTTTTCACGAATTCGTTCCAATTCTTGGCCCGCGCGGTCCCGAGGGCGCCCAGATAGCCGGCCCCGCCGGGTTCCGCGCCCACCCATCGCAGCGCATAGGCGCGCTGCAACCCGGCGTCTTCATATATGACGGGGCCATGCACGGTGTACTTCAATTCCACGGTCTGCCGGCCGCCGCCCTTGATCGCCACCGTGTCCCGCTCGATGGTCATCTTGCGCCATCCGCCCTTGTGCCAGTACTCCGTCCGATTGGCCGGGTTCAGCTTCTCCACATACAGATCGCCCTGGTCGATCCCGACAATCGTGAACCCGAAGGCGATCTCTTCGTTGTGGCCCAGGGCAATGCCCGGCAGAGCCGGCTCACCCGCGCCGAAGGCGTTCCACCCGGGGCCCACCAGATGCACCGTCTTGCGCAGCGATGGAATGTGGATCGGCCGGTGCGGATCGTTCGCCAGCAGCGGCTTGCCCGTCACCGTGCGCGTGCCGTCCACCACCCAGTTGTTGCTGCCCTGCTCGGAATCGACGCGCGCGATGCCGATCGCTGCCTGAAAGTCCCGCAGGATCGACTCGCCGATCAGCTTCAAATCCAGCCCCTTCGGGATCTCGATGCGCACAAACGGATCCGGAGGACGGATCTTTTGAATCGTCTCCAACCCGTGCTCGCGGATGTCGATCGCACGGTCCACCTCGCGCGGCAGGTTGCGTGTCATCAGCAGCCCCGCCACGCGCGCCACGCAATCCTCCGGAGCCCACTTGCCCGGAGCGTACCCCGCCAGCCGGAACTCCAGCGGATACTTCCCCGCAAGGCTGTCTATGTAGGCATTGATGCCGCGCACAAACGCCGTCACGATCTGCTTCGTATCGGGCGAGTACGATGTCCATTCCTTGTTCCAGTCGCCGCGGAAACGCACCAGCCGCGCAATGCGGTCGCGCGGCACCGCCGATGGCCCAAGAATCTCCGCCAGTTTGCCGGTGTTCACCCGCCGCCACAGGTCGATCTGAAACAGCCGGTCGCGGGCCGCGATGTAGCCCTGCGCGAAGAACAGATCGTCCGCCGTCTTCGCGTAGATGTGCGGTACCCCCCACTTATCGCGCAGGATCTCGACGGGTTGGCGCAACCCAGCGATCGAAACATTTTCGGCCGAAGATGTTCCGGCGATCATAGGGAGCAGGAGCCATGCGATGCGCGTCATGACTCGACATTATCTCACTGTCAATCAAACATGGCCCACGGGGCCGGATACGCAACCGTGCCCGCCGACGGCGGCAGCGCCCCTGGAATCAACTCCGCCGCCATCCAGGCCTCGCCGTGGCTCGAATAAGGCGAGGCCAAATCCCGAGCCCGTTCGGCGCTGAATCCGAACCGCGGGTAGTAGCCCGGATGCCCGAGGACAAGCACCACTGCAATCCCTTTCCCGCGCGCTTGCTCCATCGCTTCGCGGATGAGCCGGCTGCCGATCCCTTGGTTCTGCAATCGCGAATCGACCGCCACGGGGCCCAGCGCGGCGGCGCTTACCGATCGGCCCGCGGCGATCACATCCAGATGGCTCAGCACAACGTGGCCCACAACGGCGCCGTCCACCTCTGCAACCAGCGAGACCGTCATCAGGTGCTGCTCACGCAGCGACTCCACCAGATCGGCTTCGAGCGATTGCCCGAATGCGTCTTCGTGTACTCGGCGAACAGCGGCGGCGTCAGTGGAAGCTTCACAGCGGATATGCATGGGAACCTGGATATAATCCCATTCATGGCTTCAAAAGTCTATGACGTAGTCGTGGTGGGCAGCGGCCCATCGGGGGGCACGCTCAGCGCGCATCTGGCTCGCGCGGGCGTCGATGTGGCGCTCGTTGAAGGCGGCCCGCGCATCAATACCCGCACCGACTTCAACACCCACGCCATGCCGTTCCATTTCCCCAACCGGCACATCCCGACCATGAAAACCGGCAAGCAGGGCTTTCAATCCGAACGCGCCCGCGGCGTCGGCGGCAAGTCCCTCACCTGGAACGCCGTGGCCTGGCGCTATAGCCAGCGCGATTTCAAAGGAAAAACCTATGAGGGCGCGGGTGAGGACTGGCCCCTCGAATACAAGGATCTGGCACCCTACTACACAAAGATCGAACGCGAGATCGGCGTCTGTGGCAATCGCGACGGCTTGGAAGATCTGCCCGACGGTGAGTTCCTTCCACCCGTGCCCATGAAGTGCAGCGACCTCATCGTCAAGCGCGGCGCCGCTAAGCTCGGCGTCAAGGTGATCCACGTACGCAAGTCGACGCTGAGCAAAGCCATGTTCGGCCGGCCGGCGTGCCACTTCTGCGGCAACTGCATGGCCGGCTGCGATGTCGTCGCCAAGTACAACTCGGCCGATTGCCACATCGTCCCCGCGCAGAAGACCGGCAAGCTCGATGTGATGTCGAACTCCATCGTCCGCGAAGTGATGGTGTCCGATGAGAACCGCGTGACGGGGGTGCGCTTCCTCCATCGCGAGACGAATCAGGAAGGCGAAGTCCGCGGCCGCGTGGTGGTGGTCAGTTGCGCCTGCGTGCAGAGCGTCGCCCTGTTGATGATGTCCCAATCGCGGCTCTATCCCAACGGGCTCGGCAATTCGAGCGGGCAGTTGGGTAAGAACTTCATTCCCCACTTCACCGGCGGAGTGCAGTGCTTTCTCGGCGAGTTGAAGGGCAAGCCGCCGGCCAACGATGAAGGCTTCCTCGATCATGCCTATGTGCCGTCGTTCATGCACAACCGCAAGCGCGATTACGCCCGCAGCTTCGGCATTCAGTTCAATTATCAGAACCGCCGCGCGGTGGGCTGGGCTCGCGAGATCCCCGGGTTCGGCAAGACCTACAAACAGGCCGTGAAGGATCGCTATCCGGCCTTCCTCACGTTCTCGCCGTATGGCGAGATGCTGCCCAATCCAAAGAGTTTCATCGACCTCGACTTCGACAAGAAAGACCCGCACGGCCTGCCCATGGCCCGCCGCAATGTCACCTGGAGCAGCAACGACTGGAAGCTGTTCCGCGAGATGACGGAATGGTCGAAGCGGATCCTCACCTCCGCTGGAGCCGAGATCCTCGCGGTGGGCGATGAGCCGCGCACCAATCACGAATTGGGCGGCTGCCGCATGGGCGTGGATCCGAAGACCAGCGTGCTCAATCAATGGTGCCAGTCGCACGATGTGAAGAATCTGTTTGTGGTGGACGGCAGCGTGTTTCCATCGGCCTCGGAGAAGAACCCGACGCACACGATGATGGCGCTGGCCGCGCGGACGGCGGGCTATATCGCCGAGTCGCTCAAGAAAGGAGAACTGTAATGGAAGAGCGTCGCGATGCATTGAAGATCATCGGAGCGATCAGCACAACGTGCGCGTTTCCGTTCAGCGCCGATGAGTTGTACGGGCAGCACGACCACGGGGCCGCGCTCGCTCCGGCGGCTGCTCTGGCCAAGCCCGTGTTCTTCAGCGAGACGGAGTTCCTCACCGTGCAGGCGCTGGCCGACACCATCATTCCCGCAACGGACACGCCGGGGGCCGTAGCCGCGGGCGTGCCCGGATACATCGACTACGTCGTGAACAGCAGCCCGAATTGGAAGAAGCTGTTTCGCGAAGGGCTGGCGTGGCTGGACAAGCAGTGCACGGCGAAGTACGGGAAGGCGTTTCGCGAACTCACCGAAGGCGAGAAGGAGAAGGTTGTGGCGCCGCTTTGCAAGGCGGCGGATGCCATCCGTCCTCCGTTGATGGTGGGCCGCAACGCGCGCACGCGTCCCGATCCGCAACGCAACGCATCCATGGAAGTGCGCTTTTTCAAAGCCTTCAAGAGCATGACCGCCGATGGCTATTTCACCAGCAAGGAAGGGCTGGTGGATACGCTCGGTTATGCGGGCAACACGGTAATGGGCGAGTTCCCCAGTTGCGAGCGGGAGCACTGATGGACTACCGCTACACGGCGATCGGCGCAGTGCCCCGCGGCCACGTGCCTTTGTTGCAGCATGCGCTCGATGCCTACGCGAGCGAGACGAACAAAGTCTACGCGACGTGGATGCTCTACGAAGACGCGGATCTCGACTTCCGGCCGCATCCGCGATCGAGTTCCGTGGCCGAGATCTTGCGGCATCAACTGCTGTCGGAGCGGCGCTTCTTCGCCGAATTTCTCGGCCTGCCGGAGCCTCCGCCGGATGCGGTGCTTCCCACGAACGGCGGCGTGCAGGAGTATGCACAGCGGCTGGTGGAACTGGCAACGCCGCGGCTCACCTATCTGGCCGGGTGCGACGAGGCGTGGTGGATGGAACAGGTCCACTTCTTCGATGCAGTGCGCGAACGCGCCTGGGTGTTCTGGCGGCGAGTGCTACACACGGCGCATCATCGCACACAGTTGACGGTCTATCTGCGCTTGCTGGACCGGCCCGTGCCATCCACCTATGGGCCAACCGCGGATGTCACTTGGGCGGGAGCGAGCCCGACACTGCGCGTCGAGAATGCGTGATAGATTATCACCCATGCGAAATTTCCTGATTGCGATGATGGCGGCGGGCCTGCTACAAGCGGCCGAGACGCAACCCGTGCGGCGCGGGAAGGTGCTGCTCGAGGAAGAGTTCAACGGCAGCGCACTGGCCTCGGAATGGAAGGTAGCCAAGGGCAAGTGGTCCGTGGCCGGGGGCAAGGCCACGGGCGTGGAGTTGGCCGCCGACAAGCATGCCGCCGTCATCCGGCGCAACGTTGCGTTTCGCGATGGCGTCATCGAGGTGTCGTTCCAGATGATGCCGGGCGCGAAGATGACGGCCATCAGCCTGAACAGCGCCAAAGGGCACTCCTGCCGCGTGACGGTGCGCCCGGGCGAGCTAATCGTGCAGAAGGATAAGACGAACGCCAAGACTGCGGATAAAGCGGTGGTGCTGGCCCGCAAGGCGATGACCTTCGAGCCCGGCAAGTGGTACACGGTGACGATGGAAGTGCGCGGGACCAGCGTCATGGCTCGGGTGAACAATGGCGAGCCGATCGGCGGCGCGCATGAGGCGATCGCCATCGACCGCACCAATATCGGCCTGCCGGTGTCGGGCGAAGGGGTAGTCTTCGAATCGCTGCGCGTCTGGGAAGCGCACTAAGCCGCGGGCTGCGGTTGGCCCTGGCGGAGCCACTCCTCGCGCGTGAGGAAGCTGTCGCGATCGATGGCACGGTCGACGGCGAGAATGCCATCCAGGTGATCCATCTCGTGCTGGATGAGTTCAGCGAATGCCCCGCTGGCTTCGAGTGTGCGGGGCGTGCCGAGTTCGTCGCGGTAGGAGATGCGCACGGAGGTGGAGCGCCGCAGTTTCACCATCAGGTTGGGGAACGAGAAACAATCATCCCAAAGCAGAAATGTTTCGGCGCTGAGATGGTCGAAGCGGGGATCCACGAGCGAGTAGGAGCGGCCCTCGATTTCGATATAGATGATGCGCACGGGTTCGCCGATCTGAACGGCGCTGATGCCGCGGCCGAAGCCATGCGCGGCCTGGAAGGCGTGCAGAGTGTCGCGCAGATCCGCGAGCACAGGTGCGCTTTCGGTGGGCGGGCGCGAGATGGCGCGCAGCATCGGATCGCCCAGTTGCAGGATGCGGCGAACGGACATGCGCCCATGGTAGCAACGGCGAATGGTACGATGAGCGCTGGCGAAAAGCATGTGGAGCAAAGCGCTGGAAACTGAGTTGCACCATTTCCTCCGGGGGATGAGTGTGATGAGTTGGGTGGGGCATTTCCTCGCGGTGGGCGTGTTCGGCGTGGCCGTGCCGATGCGGCAGGGCATGGATTTCCTCGATGTGATGTTCCTGCTCGCCTATGCCTGCTTGCCGTGCCTGTTCGCCGCGCCGCTGGTGGCCGAAAGCGTGGCCGGGCGCAGGACGCAGCCCGCGCGGGAGGGATACATCGCGCAGGTGGCCACTCCGTTTCTCTTCGCCACGCTGTGGAGCCTGCTGATCCTCAGTTCGGCGATTGCCTCAGTGAACATGTCCAACTGGTATGGGAAGGTGATTCTTCCGCCGCGGGCCATTCTGTGGAATGTGGTGCTGCTAAGCGTTGCGGCGACAGCGTTCGCCTCGGGCATCACGGGCTGGCTGGCGCTGAACGTTAAGTCGGCGTCGGCGGCAAAGAGCCATGCGCGGCGTCTGTTTCTGCTGGTGCTGCTGGCGGTGCTGATGTATGCGCGGATGGCTCCGCTCACCTGGAAGCGGGTGGTGGAAAGCAGACTCACGGCGGATGGCATTACCGGCATCCTGCTACCGCTGTCGCTGGCGCTGTTAGGGCTGGGGGCATTGCTCGTGCGCGCCGGCGCCAGGCGCAGGGCGGAAGAGGCT
>CALFYN010000692.1 GCA_937952345.1 uncultured Acidobacteriota bacterium | reverse complement strand
CCGGCTCTTCGTTATGAATCGGAATGACGATTGAGATCATTGGTGCTGAACCACTATCAGTTTATCAGGGCTTGCCGCATGCACTCGCACGGATCGCCCGTAACCTCCGCGCGGCAAGCTCCGCGGCAACGGGATGCGACCGCACCTTCTCCCATAACGCAGCAGCTTCCCGCAACGCGCCGCAACGGGCGGCCGGCGATACTTCGGCCAGCACCTCGCGCGCCTCCGCCGCATGCACCAGTTCCTGCAGCCTCCCGTCCACGCGCGTCAGGCGTACCGCTTTCCGGGCCCGATCCACATCGCGCAGCAATAGGGCATACTGCCGGTTCGCAAGCATCAAGTCCGTGCGATCCTCCGCCGAGAGCTTTCCTTCGTCCAGGGCATCATACAGAAGCATTGCCTGGCGGAACGACTCAAGCGCCGAACTGCGTAGTCCCGCGGCAGCCTCCGTGTCACCCAGCACCATCCAGTTAAAAGCCGCGTTCACTCGCGTGACTTGCGAAGCCCCCCGTTTCAGCTCATCGCGAGCGTAGTCCACGGCATCGCGCAACAGACCCAGAGCCTCCCGCGGATTGCGCAATGCGACTGCGATGCCCGCGCAGAGAGAGCCATGCCCCAGGTTCTGCCGGGCATACGAATCGGCAGGGTCGGCCTTGTGCATGCGCTGGGCAAAGCCAAGGTATTCGCGGCAGTGCTTCTCAGCCCGCCCTGCATCGCCCAGATGCAGCCGGTGAAACGAGGCGTGCAGTTTCCCCAGCCGGTAATGCCCGAAGTACAGTGAGTTGGCGTAGTACTGTTCCAGCGGATACTTCCTCGTAAGATCCTCGAAGAGACCCACATACTTCTCAAATAGACGCCGCGCCTCCTCAAGATTGCCTTGGTTCCAAACCGAGTCCGCGAGAATGCGGTAGCTGGTTGCCTTCACCGCCAGCAGCCTGCGGTGCGATGTGTCTTTCACCACCTGCTCGGCAATGCGCACGCTCTTCTGGGCGTTGGCGGCTGCGCCGTCGATATCGCCCCGCAGCACCGCATCGGTGCTCAAGGCAATAGAGGCGTTCACGTATAGAAAGGTCGACTCCACGTTATCCGGTTGCAGTTGGTACAGGCGTTCGGCGAGCTCCGCCTGGCGCCTCACCGCGGCTTGCGCCTCATCCCTGCCCCCGCCTACGTTTTGCAGCGCTCGCGACAAGCGCCACAACGAATTCACTGCGGCTTCCAGCACCTCTGTACGCTGCCACTCCCGCGCCGGCAAACGGTCCAACAGCTCAACCGACTTGCGGAAGTTGACCACTGCCTGCGGGAACTGTCCCAGGTTCGATGTGCCGGGAGCGCCCTGCACCTCCGCCAGCCTGCGGTAAGCAATAGCGAGTTCCACCAGCAGTTGCGGATCATCCGCCTCACGGGCGAGGCTGTTCAGATACTCCTGCGAAAGCTGCGCCATCGATTGCTTGGCTTTCGTTGCTCCCGGCAATTCCCGGATCTGGTCATAATGCTCGAACAGAATCGCCTTGGCCAACTTGCGCACTTCGCCGAACCGCCGTTCGGCCCGCGCCGCGTGCGCCCGCGCCACCTGCGCCTGATACAGAGCGACACCCAACCCGCTCAGCAGTCCGACAATCGCCACTCCCGCGGCAATCGCCGCCGTCCGGTGCCGCTTCATCCAGCGGCTGGCGCGATACGTCCGCGAGTCCGGCACAGCCAGCACGGGCCGCCCATCGAGATACCGCCGCACGTCCTCGGCCAGTTGCTCCACCGATGGATAACGCCGCTCCGGCTCCTTGCGCAGCGACATCGCCACGATGCTCTCCAACTCGCGCGAGCCGATCCCCATCGCAGCAACATTGCCCTCGCAGATCACCCGTTCGATCTCCAAAGCAGACAGCACCGCGAAGTGATGCGGCGGCCGCCCGCACAGCAGTTCATACAGCACCGCGCCCAGCGAATACACATCGGTCGAAACGGATACCGCCGTGCCGCGCACCTGCTCCGGACTCGCGTAATCCGGAGTCAACAGCGGAGTCCCGATCATCGTCCGTTGCGCGGTCTCCCCCTCGGCATTCGGGTCCAGCAGCTTCGCAATTCCGAAGTCGAGCAGCTTCACCACCCCGTCGGTGTTCACCAGAATGTTGCCCGGCTTGAGATCCCGATGAATCGCCAGGTTGCGATGCGCGCACAGCACGCCTTCGCACACCTGCAGAAACAGCGCTAGCTTCGCCCGCACGGCCAGCCCAGCCTCCGCGCAATACTGCGTGACCGGCTTGCCCTCCACATACTCCATCACCAGGTATGGCCGGCCATCCTCCGTTGCCCCGCCATCCAACAGCCGGGCGATGTTGGGATGCTCCAGGTTGGCCAGAATCTGCCGCTCCTGATGGAAGCGCCGGACAATCTGCTCAGTGTCCATGCCGCGTTTCACCAGCTTAATGGCCACCCGCTGGGAGAAATCGCCGCGCCGGTGCGCCAGGTATACAGCGCCCATCCCGCCGCGGCCGATCTCGCGCTCGATGGTGTAAGGCCCAACCGCGTGGCCTTCCATCGATCCGTCGTCGGGCATGCTCTCCACTACGCGCCCCAAGGCTTCGCCGAACACACGCGCGCCATGCCCATCGGCGGCCAGCAGCGATTCCACCTCGGCCCGCAACTCACCGTCACCGCGGCAGGCCTCATCGAGGAAGGCGCACCGGGCCCCGGCATCTAACTCCGAAGCTTCATGAAAGACCCGTTCGATCTGCTCCCAGCGCCCTTCCATTCCGTATGCCATGTTACGATAAACGATCAACTGGAGGATGCTGCGCGCTTGGGTGATGTCACACTGCTGTTGTCCCGCTGGTGCAGCGGAGATCGGGGAGCACTCGATACGCTCACTCCACTTGTCTATGAAGAGCTGCGGCAAATCGCCGGACATTACCTCGTCAGGGAGCGCAACA
>CALFYN010000691.1 GCA_937952345.1 uncultured Acidobacteriota bacterium | reverse complement strand
GGTGTTTTATGAATTGCTGAAGGGGCGGCGGGCGTTTGAGGCAGAGGATGCGGCGTCGTTGATCACGGCAGTGATGAGCACGGAGCCGGAGCCGATTTCCGGGGACAAGCTCCTGGTGCCGGCTGGAGTGGAGAAGGTATGGGCGCGGTGTTTGGCGAAAGATCCGGAGAAGCGGTGGCAATCGGCGCGGGATTTGAAGGCAGCACTGTTGGTGGCGGCGGAAGTGGTGCGGCCGGCGGAGAATGTGCGGCGCAGGAAGGCTGGATGGGCGCCTTGGGCGGCGGCGCTGTTGGGGATGGCCGCCATCGGCCCCCTCGCCTGGTTTCTCAAGCCCGAGCCGGTTCCCGCGGTTCTGGAACTGGACGTTACTCCGCCACCCGGGACCAAGAGCATGCTCAATTTCGACCTCTCCCCGGATGGGCGCAGGCTGACATTTGCGGCCGTGGGCGGTGACGGGAAATCGAAACTCTGGGTGCGGGATCTGGACCAAGGCGAGGCCAGGCCGTTGCCGGGGACGGAAGGCGCCGATAATCCACGCTGGTCGCCCGACTCGCGATCCATCGGGTTTTTTTCCGGTGGTGCCATCAAGACGATCACGCTGGATCGCCTTGCCGTGGAGAAAGTTGCCGAAGGTATTTTGTCAGAGTACATTGACTGGGATTCCTCGGGTGGCATCGTATTCACGAAAGAAAGCCGGTTGCACCGGGCGCCGGTGGAAGGGGGGGTGGCGAAGCCCATCTATGCGGCGGATCAGATGGGAATGCAGCTTGGCCAGCAAGCCCCAGCGCTATTGGAGGACGGCCGGCGGTTGCTCTATCACAGCTTCGCTGAGAAGAATCAAATCATGCTGGGCTCGCTGGACGGGAGTCCGGCGAAGCCCGTCTTTGAGCACCGGGAGTCGCCGCCGCGTTATATCCCAGGCAGAATGGCCGGGGCTCCGTACATTCTCTACGTATTGCGCGGGCAACTGGTGGCGCACCGCTTCGATGCCTCTGTTCCGCGGTTGGTTGGAGATCCGGTTCCACTGGCAAGCCCCGTCGGTTCGACGAGCTTCAGTGTCTCGCCAGCGGGGGTTCTGGCTTACCGAATTGGGGGAAACCGGAAAGAGTTGAGTTGGGTGGACCGAAGCGGAAAGACGATTGCGAGGCTAGGTGAGCCGGCACTGCAATTCTGGCTTGCCCTTTCGAAGGACGACAGCAAGGCTGCGGTTACGAAGCTGCTGGACAACAAGGACGATATCTGGACGTGGGATCTGGTACGGGCATCGGCCGCACGATTGACGTTCGCCAAGGAAGGCAGCGCAAGGCCGGTGTTTTCCCCGGATGGTTCGCGAATCGCCTTCTCGGTGCTTGGCAACCTTTTTGTGCAAGCAGCCAACGGAATGGGAGAACCCGAATCGCTTGGGGTGGCGATGCATCCGAGTAGCTGGTCGTCCGACGGGAAGTGGTTGTCCGGGCAAATACTGCCGGGAGGCGATCTTGCGTTGTTGCCGCTAAACGGAGACCGGAAGCCCGTTTTGGCTGTCCGGAGAGGTCCGTATTCGTTTGGGAATTCGTCCGACATTTCGCCGGACAGCCGCTGGCTCGCTTATTCCTCCACGGAAACAGGCCGCGGCGAGGTGTATGTGCAGAGATTGGGTTTGGACGGCAAGAGCGGGCAGGCGAAATTCCAGGTATCCACCGAAGGTGGGGACGCTCCCATATGGAGCGCGAATGGCAAGGAGTTGTACTTTCTGGGGAACGGAAGGTTGATGGCGGCGGCCGTGGAGACGGCCGGGGAGAGTTTCCGCGCCGGAACGCCCGCAGCGCTGTTCGAGACTCAGGCCTCCGAATACCAGCCGACGCGCGACGGGCGCCGGTTCCTGGTGCTGGTGCCCGAAGAGGGATCCGGTGGAGCCAGCCCTATTACGGTGGTGGTGAACTGGGAGGTCCGGTTGAAGAACAGGGGTGGGAAATGAGTTGGGCGTGGTAGGCTATTGCTGATGAAACTTGGATTTGTCTCCGCGATATTGCCGGACCTCGGGCTGGAAGAGGTGTTGACGTTTGCCAAGGCGAACGGGTTCTCCTGTGTGGAGATCATGTGCTGGCCGAAGGGGAAGGCGGAGCGGCGGTATGCGGGGGTGACGCATATCGATGTCGCGAATCTGGGTGAGGCGGAAGTGGCGGCGGTGCAGGAAGTGGTGGCGAAGACGGGAGTGGAGATTTCGGGGTTGGGGTATTATCCGAATCCTTTGGCTCCGGATGAGGCGGAGGCGAAGACGTATACGGACCATCTGCGCAAGGTGATTGAGGGGGCGAGAGCGCTGGGGTTGCGGAATGTGAATACGTTCATTGGGCGCGATTGGACGAAGTCGGTGGATGACAACTGGCCGCGGTTTCTGGAGACGTGGCGGCCGCTGATCCGGCATGCGGAAGAGAACGGGGTGAAGATCGGGATTGAGAATTGCCCGATGCTGTTCACGAAAGACGAGTGGCCGGGGGGGAAGAATCTGGCGATCAATCCGGTGATCTGGCGGCGGATGTTCAACGATATTCCGTCGGATAGCTTCGGGTTGAATTTCGATCCTTCGCATTTCATCTGGATGCAGATGGATTATTTGAGGGCGATGCGGGAGTTTAAGGACAAGCTGTTCCACATGCATGCCAAGGATGCGCGGGTGGACCGGCACAAGCTGGATGATCTGGGGATCCTGGCGCATCCGAACGAATACCACACGCCGAAGCTGCCGGGGATGGGCGATGTGAATTGGGGGCAGTTCTTTTCGGTGCTGTCGGATACGGGGTATCGAGGGCCGGTGTGCATCGAGGTGGAAGACCGGGCGTTTGAAGGGTCGCTGGAACTGCGCAAGGAATCGCTGCGGCAGTCGGGGCGGTATCTGAGCCAGTATATCGGGGCTTAGTAGTCGGCTCCGGTAAGGCTGGCGAGGACGGATTTCTGCCAGGCTTTCAAATCGGACTGGAATTTGGCGATTTGGGTGGTTTGCGCCGCGGCGAGGTTGTTCGCTTCTTTCGGGTCGGCGGGGATGTCGTATAACTCGGGCCCCTGGGTGCGCACGAACTTGTAGCGGTTGGTGAGCACGGCGGCGGGGCCTTCGAAGTCGGCTTCCTCGATTTTGCCGTGGCGGAAGTTGAAGAAGTCGCGGGTGAGCTTGCCGTCGCGGGAGGTGGCGGTGGGGGTGGTGCCCGATTGCAGATGGACGGGGATGTAGGGCTGGCGGTTCGATTTCTGCTCGCGGGCGTGGGCGAATTCCCAGAAATAAATGGGCGCGGGGCGTTCCTTCATGGCGCCATCGATGAGGGGTTTGAGGCTGATGCCATCGAGGGGGCGCTTGGGGAGGGCGATGCCGGTGAGGTCGCAGAGGGTGGGTAGCATGTCGGTGGTGACGGCGGGTACGGCGGTGGTGCGCGGTTTGGCGATGCGGGCGGGCCATTCGATGACGCCGGGGACGCGGACGCCGCCTTCGTAGACCTGGCCCTTGGCTCCGCGGAGGGGCATCTGCATGAGGCCGTCGCGGGGGACACCGTTGTCGCCGCAATACCAGAAGAGGGTGTTGTCGCGGAGATTCATTTTGCGGAGGGCGGCGCGGAGTTGGCCGATGGCGGAGTCCATGGCTTCGATTTCGGCGAGGCGGGAGCGGAAGGGCTCCTTCAGATCCTTGTAGTGGGAGAGATAGGGCTCGATGCCCTGATAGGGGGCGTGGGGGGAGCCGAACCAGATGACGGTGAAGGAGGGGCGTCCTGCTTTTTGGGCTTTTTCGATGAAGCGGATGGCTTCGCGGACGACGATTTCGGAGGATTCGCCCTGGATTTGTTCGACGGGTCCGCCGTTGCGGGAGAAATGGGGATTTAATTCGTAGAAATTATCGTGGGAAAGCCATTCGTCGAAGCCCATTTTGCCGGGGCAGGTGGGGGCGGCGGCTTTCACGGGTCCGAGGTGCCATTTGCCGAAGTGTCCGGTGGCGTAGCCTGCCTTGCGGAGGAGCTGGGCGATGGTGATCTCTTCGGGGCGCATGGACCAGTTGGGGGCGAAGGTGCCGTATCGATTGGGATGGCGGCCGGTCATGATGCTGCCGCGGGTGGGGGAGCAATTGGGATGGGCGGAGTAGAAGCGGTCGAAGCGGAGGCCGGAGGCGGCCATCTGATCGAGGATGGGGGTCTTCACGCGAGGATGGCCGTTGTAGGAGGTTTCGTTCCAGCCGTGGTCGTCGCCCATGCAGAGGATGATGTTGGGGCGATTATCGGCGGCGAAGGCGAGGGGGGCGGCGAAGGTTTGGGCAAAGGCGCGTCGGGTGAGTTTCATGGGTCGAGATATTGTATCAGCCGGGGGTGGTGCGGGGTATTTTGGCACGGCGCGTGCAGTTGAAATTGTCACGAATGTGGCCCATTGCGCATCCGGAAGGAACGAAGTATGCAGTATTTTCGCTTTGCTCTTTCTTTGATTCTGGCAGGCGTTTCGGCGCTCTGCGCACCACGCGATCCTTTGACGGAACCTTTTGAGGGACAGCGGCTGCGGCTGGAGAAGGAGTTGTTGGAACTGCGCGCGTCGGGGTGGGATGCGGCTTACCGGACAGATTACGGCACGGCACGGGCGCGGTTTGCCGAGTTGCTGCGCGAGGCCCCGGAACATCCGGACAGCAACCTGTCGATGGCCGCGGTGATCTGGCAGGAGTACCTGTTCCATACAAGGCGCCTGCAATCGCAGATGTACGGGAAGGGATCGAGCTTTTATGCCGGGGCGGGGTCGGGAAAGGAAGGGGCGGAAGGGGACTCGATTGACGCGGCGGTGAAGGCGGCGTTTGGGGAGAACATCTCACGGGCGGTGGTGGCGGCCGAGCGGCTGGTGGCGGCGCATCCGAACCATCCGGACGCGCTGTATTTTCTGGGGTCGGCGTATGGGGTGCGGGCGGCGTTCGAGGCATCGGCGGAGCGAAAGTTCTGGGCGGCGTTGCGGGACGGGCTGCGGGCGGTGAAGCAGCATCAGAAGGTGATTCGGCTCGATCCGGGCAATTATGATGCGCTGCTCACGGTGGGCCTTTACCATTACGTGGTGGGATCGATCCCGCAGCCGTTTCGGGCCATCGCCATGCTGGCGGGGGTTCGGGGGAGCAAGAAGCAGGGGATGGAAGAACTGGAACTGGTGACGAGGAGCGGGTTTTACAACCGCAACGACGCGAGGACGATGCTGGTGGCTCTGTACCGTT
>CALFYN010000690.1 GCA_937952345.1 uncultured Acidobacteriota bacterium | reverse complement strand
CACGCAGAATATACTGCGGGAGAACTACACCTGCACGGGCCGCGTGGACCACAACTTCATCGGGAATAACCGGCTGTTTGTGCGGTGGAACAATTCGCAGCACGACAACTCGACGAACGCGCTGGGGACGATTACGAACATCGACTTGCTGGACCGGACGGGCTGGGGGTTCGTGATGGACGACGTACACGTGTTCAACCCGAGCCTGATTCTGAACCTGCGTTATGGCGTGAGCTATCAAAGCGACATCGGCAATCGCGGGAGCCAGGGATTTGACCTGCTCTCGTTGGGATTGCCGGGGAGCCTGGTGAACGAAATCAAGTCAAAGCTGGGGTCAGACGGGATCGCCTTTCCGAACGTGACGGTAGACGGCGGTGCCTATACAGCGCTCAGCAACAACGGCGGCACACGCGCGGCGACGAACTACCACACAGCGCAGGCGATCGTGACGCGCATTGCCGGCTCGCACAGCATGAAGTACGGGGCGGAATACCGGCTGCAGAAGGAGACGGGATTTAATTACGGGTTCGTGGCTCCACAACTTGTCTTTGCCAATGGCTTCACGCGCGGACCTTTGGACAACTCGCCGGCATCGCCGATCGGGCAGGGGCTGGCTTCGATGTTGTTCGGCATCCCCACGGGCGGAACCATCAACAACAATGCGTCGCGCGCGGAGGATAGCTCCTATTGGGGTCTGTATTTCCAGGACGACTACCGGATTTCCTCAAAGCTGACCTTCAATATCGGGTTGCGCTGGGAGTATGAGAGCCCAATCCAGGAGCGGTATGACCGCAGTATTCGCGGGTTCGATCTGGCAACGGCGAATCCGATCTCGCAACAGGCGGCGGCGAATTACGTGCGCAATCCGATTCCGCAGGTGGCGCCATCGGCGTTCCAGACTCTCGGTGGACTGCTGTTTGCGGGCGTGAACGGCGCGTCAGGGCAATTGTGGAAAGCGGACCGCAACAACTTCGCGCCGCGATTCGGATTCGCCTACCAGGCGAATTCGAAAATGGTGATCCGCGGAGGATACGGCATTTTCTATGATGTGCTTGGCGTGGACCGGTTCGGTGTGAACCAGGGCGGATTTAACCAGCCAACCAACCTGATACCCTCGCTGAATAACGGGCAGACGTATGTGGCTACCTTGAGCAATCCATTTCCGAACGGGATTGAGACCGCGCGCGGATCGGCGGATGGGTTGCGCACCTTCCTGGGGCGCGGCGTGAGCTTCTTCAACGAGAAGCCGCTCAATCCCTATATGCAGCGCTGGTCATTCTCGATTCAGAATCAGTTGCCAGGGCGCATCGTGGCGGAAGTCTCTTATGTGGGCAACCGCGGCACGAAGATCGCTATCGACCGGAACCTGAACGCAATCCCGCGGGAGTATCTGTCCACTTCTCCCGTACGCGACCAGGCGACGATCAATTTCTTGAGCCGGCAGGTGCCGAATCCGTTCCAGGGAATTGCCGAATTCACAGGCACCGGACTGGCGAATCAGAACGTCGGTGTGGCGCAGTTGCTGCGGCCGTATCCGCATTTCGGCGATATTACGACTTCGTTCCCGGCGGGGTATTCCTACTACCATTCGATGCAGGTGGGCGTGGAGAAACGGATGAGCAACGGACTGACCTTCCAATCGAGCTGGACCTATTCGAAGTTCATGGAAGGGGTCAGCTATCTGAACGACACCGATTCCGCGCCGGAGAAGGTGATCTCCCCCCAGGACTTCACACACCGGTTCGTGCTGAGTTCCATCTATGAGTTTCCGTTCGGGAAGGGGCGGCATTGGTTCAGCAACATGCGCGCCGTGCCTGAGGCCGTTCTGGGCGGCTGGCAGTTGCAGGGATGGTATGAAGGACAGACGGGCGAGGCGCTGGGCTTCGGGAATGCGATTTTCACGGGGAACCTGAAAGATGTGGAATTGCCGGTGAGCCAGCGGCGGGCGGAGCGCTGGTTCAACGTCGATGCGGGGTTCAATCGTTCGGCGGCGCAGGTGCTGGCGAACAACATCGTCGGTTTGAACTCGCGGTTCAACGGAATTCGCGCGGACGGCATCAACAACTGGGATTTGTCGCTGTTCAAAAATTTCCGCATCAAGGAGCGGGGAACTCTGCAATTGCGCATTGAGAATTACAATGCGCTGAACCATGTGCAGTTCGCCGGGCCGAACACGAACCCTGTGAATGCGGCCTTCGGCACCATTACTGGCGAGAAGGGGCATGGCCAGCGGCAGATCACGTTAGGGTTGAAGGCGGTGTTCTAGGCCTGTTGCGCCAGTGGAGCGCCCAGGAATTCGGCGTAGGATTTCTCGATGTGCAGGCGGAGCGCCTCCTGCGCGGCCGTGGGGTCGTGCGCGCGGATCGCCTGCACGATGGGGTCGTGCGCTTCCACGGCGGCGGAGAGATCCTCGCGCAGACGCTGGCGCTCCATGGAGACGAAGGCAAATAGCGGGACCGTGAGCTGATCCAGCATCTGATACAGCGTGGTGTCGCCGGAACACCTCCAGATGGCGCGGTGGAGTTCCAGATCGGCGTGGGCGGCCTCGAAATAATCATTCGCTGCGACGGCGCGGGAAATGGCATCGAGCCAGCGGTCGATTTCGGCAAGGTGGTGCGCCCGCGCCAAACGGGCCGCTTCCTGGCCCGCCAGTCCTTCCAGCATGACGCGCAGGCGGAGCCGTTCGCGGATTTCCCGTGGCGTCATTTGCGTGACGAAGGTGCCGACGTTCGGAACACGGCGTACCAGGCCGGCGTGTTCCAGCTTCACGAGGGCTTCGCGAACGGTGGTCTGACTGACCCCCTGGGTACGCGCCAGGCCGATTTCCGACACCGAATCGCCGGGTTTGAGTTCGCCCGTGAGGATGGACTTGCGGACGGCGTGGAAGAGCCTGGATTGAACAGATTCTTTTTTGGAATCGGCAGCGAGGGCTCCGGCGATGGTTGCTTTGTGGCCCGTCATGCTATCGTTGACTTATCGTTTTTGGATCGATTAGACTATTTTAGAATCTGGTTAGCAACTCGTCAAGTGGAGGTTAAGACCATGCCGACTCTTCCCCGCGTGCTATTGGCTATTGCGGCGTTACTCTGGAGCGTTCCCGCCTATTCGCAACTAGGCGGCGGATCGGTCATTGGATTCGTCAGTGATCCCACGGGCGCGATGGTGTCCGGCGTCCGGGTGTCGGCGATCAACCTCGCCACCAACGTGCGTTCAGAGACCGTGTCGAATGACCAGGGCTATTACGAATTCCCTCTGTTGACGGCGGGGCGGTACCGGCTGGAAGCAGAGCATCAAGGGTTTCAGAAAGCCACCAGCACGGACTTCGCGGTAAACACAGGAACCCGGCCACGCATCGATCTGAAAATGGTGATCGGGCAGGTGACCGAGTCGGTGGAAGTGGTGGCATCGGCGCCGCTGGTGAACGCCACGACAACGGATTTGGGAATGGTGATGGATCGTGCGAAGGTGGATCAGTTGCCGTTGAACGGGCGCGATTTTCAGCAACTGGTGGGCTTGCAGGCGGGCGTGATTACGAACCCCTCGAGCAGCGCGGGCGGACGCGGCGGGATTGAGTTCCACGGGTCGGCGTCCTTGGGGAATAACCTGCTGCTGGACGGCGTGGACATGACCTTCGGCGAAGTCAACGGGACGGCGAGCGATGAAGCGGCGGGAGCGGGCGCCAACGGGTCGCTGATCAATACGATCAGCGTCGAGGCGGTGGAAGAGTTCAAGGCTTCGGGCAGCGCGTTTTCGGCCGAGTATGGGCGATCGGGGGGCGGTGTCCTCAATATCACCACCAAGAGCGGAACCAATCAATTTCACGGCACCCTGCTGGAATTTTTCCGCAATGACAAACTGGATGCCAACAGCTTCTTCAGCAATGCGAACCGGTTGGCAAAGCCATCCTTGCGATGGAATCAGTACGGCGGAAATTTTGGCGGGCCGATCAAGAAAGACAAGGTGTTTTTCTTCTTCAATTATGAAGGCGCGACGGTGCGGCGCCCGGTGCAGATCACGGGCAACGTGGCGACTCCCGCTCTCATGAGCCAGTTGAAGCCGGCGATTCGCGCGCACTTTGACGCGATGTTGCCCAAGGACTTCACACCGACCGCGAATCCGCTCATCGGCTTCCACCGGCGCAATGAAACGCGGCGCAACGATGAAAATACGTATCTCGCGCGTGGCGATTACGACCTGAGCAAGCACCGGCTATCGACGCGGTTCAGCTACAACAACCAGGATTACGTCGATCCGAATCTGTATCCCACCCTGCCGCGCGTATTCCCGACGCGATTCCACAATGCGGTTATTCAAGATGCCTGGAGCCTTTCTCCCACCATGTTCAACGAACTGCGAGTGGGCTTGAACCGTGTGGACCTGTTCCGGCGGGAGATTGGGCGAGAGAAGTTCCCGGCGTGGATTACCGTGACGTCTACGGGTCCGAACGCGAATCTGGCCAGCTATATTCATTTCATCACCACCACCTACACGCTGGCGGATAACTTCACGGTGATCAAGTCCGCCCACACGCTGAAGATGGGCTTCGAAATTCGCGAAGTGCGCAGCGTGCGCGATCAGAACGGGGATCCGGGCAGCCAGTACAACAACCTGGACGATCTGATTGCCGACCGGCCATTCCGCATCAATCTGACTTTTGGCGGCGGCAAAGGGCTGCGCTCGCGGAATTACGGTTATTATTTCCAGGACGACTGGAAAGTGAACCGCCGCCTGCAACTGAATATGGGCGTGCGGTATGAATATTATCCGCCGTTCCGTGGGGCGTTCAACATTGCCTCGTCGGATCCGTTCGGGCCATTCATCAACCGGCAGGAGCCGATGTTCCGCGCGGACCGCAACAATTGGGCGCCGCGGATGGGGTTGGTGTGGGATACGACGGGCGACCAGAAGACGGTGGTGCGGGCGGGCTTTGGCCTGGGGTACATTCCTCCGCAGGCGATCTATTTCTACGACGCGGCATTCG
>CALFYN010000689.1 GCA_937952345.1 uncultured Acidobacteriota bacterium | reverse complement strand
ACCAAACGATTGCCATCCGCGGAAACCGAAGGGCTCACCTCCACCTGTGTCCCTGTCGTGAGACGTCGCACCGTCTTGCTCGAAGGCTTGTCTCCATCGAGTTCGAGAACACCGATCTCCCGGTTGTCCTTCAAGCACAGCACGCGGTCTCTGAGCCATGCATACGGCACGTAGCCCACGCTGCCCGCCGGCACAACACGCCACCGTTCCGCGCTTCCGCTGCCATCAGCGTTCATCACCCACCAATCAAATTTATCCCGGTTGTTCTTTGTCGGGCCACCCAGGAACAGCACGCGGTCACCTTCAGGGTTCCACACCGGCCACGTCGCCGATGCGAAGTCGGCTGCGATCTGCCGCGGTTCTCCCTCCCCGCCGGCATTCGCGATCCACACCATTCCGCCCGGCGCGCCCGGTACCGGCGTCGACGGTCCCGTCCAGTACAGCAGCCGCTTCCCGTCTGGCGAGAATTGGGGCCGCCGGCCGCGCCGCGCAACCAGCCGTGGTTCAACACCCCCCAGCGCCGGCATCACATAGACCCCGCTTCCCGCCTGCGAATCCGACCGGAAAGCAATGGTTGCTCCGTCGGGCGAGAAGCTCGGCTGCGATTCCACGTCAATGCTGTTCGTCAGCCGGATCGGCTCCCCTGGCGACCCGATCTGCTTCAGCCACAAGTCCATGTGCCCATCATTCGACCGGTCCGACGCGTAAACCACCAGCTTCCCATCAGGCGAAATCGCCGGATCGAGATTCACGCCCACTTCCCCCACCACGCGGGTTAGCACAAGTTCCCTCGGCCGCTCCGCTGACGGCCGCAGCACATAAACGGCAATTGCCGCACCGATCGCAATTGCCACCGCTGCCCACGGAATCCAGTTGCGCCGTGGCGCTGCTGGCGCCTTCGTTGCATTCGCCGCCGCCAGCACCGGGTCTGCCGTCTGCGAGCCCACGCTCGAAACACGGCCCCGCTCTTTCAAGTCCTCCAGCGCCGCCCGCACTTCCCCCATGTTCTGCCAGCGCTGACCCGGATCTTTCGACATCGCCCGCCGGATGATCGCCTCCAACTCCACCGGAATATCCGGGGCGCTGCCGCTGGGCGGCGGAGGATCCACATGTAAAATCGCCCCCAGCACCTCCACCGGGCTCGCTGCATGAAACGCCGGCTTGCCACTCAGCAATTCGTACAACAGCGTCCCCAGTGCAAAAACATCCGAGCGCGCGTCAACCAATCCCCCCTTTGCCTGCTCCGGCGACATATAGGGCACGCTGCCCACCAGCACGCCGGCCCGTGTACGTCCATCCTCGGCCTTCACCGTCTGATCGTCGGGACTGAGGCTGGCGACCGCCGAATCGATCTGCTTCGCCAGTCCGAAGTCGAGAATCTTCACACGCCCCCGCTGCGTCCACATCACATTCGCCGGTTTAAGGTCTCGATGGAGAATCGCCGCCGCATGTGCCGCCGCCATCGCATCCGCCAGTTGTATCCCGATCGAAACCACTTCCTTCGGTGGTATCTGCCCTCGCTCATGGAGCAGTTGCTGCAACGTAAGCCCGTCCACAAACTCCATGACGATGTAGTCCAGGCCTTCCCATTCGCCGATTTCGTGGATGGTGACAATGCCTGGGTGGTTCAATGCCGAAGCTGCACGCGCTTCCCGCAGAAACCGTGCTCTCCGGTCTTTCGTGATCTCCTTGTCCGGGTGGAGAAACTTCAGAACCACCGGCCGGTTCAGACGCGTATCCGTTGCTTTGTACACTACCCCCATGCCACCTTCACCCAAACATTCGTTGACAACGAAATGGGTGACGCGGGTGCCGGAGGCGAGGCTCCGCAGCGGGGAATGCATCTTCTACAGCTTACAGCCCAATGAACGTTCCGGCCACTACAACACGCCGAAACTGTTCGCCTTTGCCCCGCGGCTCAATCAAGTGCGAATCTAATAACAGGGCAGTTCTTCGACGCGGCTCACAGGGATTTCTACAAAGCCTTCCGCGCGCTAACTCCAATTGACTATGCGGGCTATTCGATCTACATCTTTCGGGTCCCATGAACGAACGCGGACCGGCCATTCGCGAAGAGGAGACACCCCTCCCTCCAAGAACAAGCCCAGCCTGAAACTCATCTGGCCTGAAGTGTGGGCGCTCATCCATCCCCGTCGTGGCACGCTCCTGCTGGGTCTGATCCTCATCGTCATCAGTCGCGTCGCCGGACTCGTACTGCCGGCCTCCACCAAGTATCTGGTCGATGACGTCATCGGCAAACGCCAGGAGCAGTTGCTGGTCCCGCTCTTTGCCGCCGTGCTCACCGCCACCGCCATTCAGGCCGCCAGTTCCTTCGCGCTTACCCAACTGCTTTCGAAATCGGCCCAGAAACTAATCGCCGAAATGCGCCGCAAGGTCCAGGCGCACATCGGGCGGCTCTCACTCACCTACTTCGATGCCAACAAAACCGGCGTCCTGGTGTCGCGCATCATGAACGACGTCGAAGGCGTCCGCAATCTCGTCGGCACCGGACTCGTCGAATTCCTCGGCGGCCTCCTCACTGCCTTTCTGGCGCTGTTCATGCTGCTCAAGATCAACGCCATGCTGACCGGCATCGCCCTCGGTGTGATTCTCTGCTTCTCGCTCATGCTGCAGCGTGCTTTCGGAACCCTCCGCCCCATCTTCCGCGAGCGCGGCAAGATCACCGGCGAAGTCACCGGCCGCCTGACGGAATCGCTCGCCGGCGTTCGCGTCGTGAAGGGCTATCATGCCGAAGACCGCGAAGAAGGCGTCTTCTCGCAAGGCGTCCAGCGGTTGCTCGACAATGTCCTCAAGTCCCTCACCGGCGTGTCCATCATGAGCCTCTCCGCCACCTTGTTGCTCGGTATCGTCGGCGCCATTGTCATGTACATCGGTGCCAAACAGATCCTTGCGGGCACGCTCACGCTAGGTGGATTCATGACCTTCACCGCCTTCCTTGCCTTCCTGGTTGCTCCCGTATTTCAGATCGTCGGCATCGGCACCCAACTCACTGAGGCGCTCGCCGGCATGGAGCGCACGCGCGAAGTGCTCCACGAAGCCCGCGAAGACATGGATCCGAATCGCACCGTAACGCTCGGCCCCATCGAAGGAACCATCGAGTTTCAGCAGGTCGGCTTCGAATACGAAGCCGGCAAGCCGGTGCTGTGCGAGAAGCCGATC
>CALFYN010000688.1 GCA_937952345.1 uncultured Acidobacteriota bacterium | reverse complement strand
GATGTGATTCCGGGGCACCAGGATATTTATTTTAAAGAGGAGTCGTTCGCGGCGCTGGCGCGGCTGGAGGCGGCATCGGCGCGGACGGGCCTGGCGAAGCATCTGCTGGCGATGGCGTGGGTGTTGCGGCAGGCCGGGATCGCGATTGTGCTGGTGGGGGCGACGAGGCCGGAGCATCTGGACAATGCAGTGCGGGCACAGGAGGTGGCGGCGGATGAGGAGTTGTGGCGGGGGGTAACGGAGTTATCGTAGGCCAACGGGCTTCGTTGGGGCGGCTACCGGACATTGACGGTGATACCGTCCTGCGTCGAGGCGTTGCCGAAGGTGATCTTTACCGGCCGATCCCCGCTCTCGGCCGCTGCCGGGATGCGGACATCGAACTGAACCATACCCGCAGGCATGCCGTGCGCCGGGCCTTGGTACAAGACTTGGGCAGGCAATGCGTCAATTGTGACCGTGGCAGTGGTCCTCAGCCGGGGCGGGTTGGAGGAAGAATTGAATGTGCCGTCGATTGAGGGGGGATTCGTCTGGCCAAAGCCGGCGCCGTAGAGAACCACTTTGGACCCGGGCATGGCCGGACTCTCGGGCGAGTTGGTGGCGCCGTCCTCGTTGAGAATGAGGCCTTGTCCGGTACCGCTGTTATCGGCGGCAAAGAGTGCAGGATCGGCCGGCACAAGGGTGGCGCGAAACGGGGCCGCGATCGAATCCTTGAACTGGACCACGACATCCACCGACGACGCGCCGTCGAGCGCGAAGGGTGCGATCACGCTGGCCTGCCCCGGGGAGGCACCCAGCACGGGGGCGGGGATCCCGTTGAACAGCACGCGCAGACCTCCCAGGACAGTGGGGATGGTGTCCGCCGCGGACAGGTCCACCTTCTGCTCGTCCTCGGGACCGAAGCCTGAGCCGGATACGGTGACGAGGCCGCCGGGCGAGACAATATCCTGGCGGAGGCTGGCGCTGTTGGCGACGGCATGGGTGGTGGTTTCGGAAAGGGGCACGGCGGCATATATCGCCAGTCCAGGGGACTGGATGAAGTCGACGAGGAATGTAAAGCGGTCACCGTTCAAAGCCTGGGGGCTCACGTCGAAGACCTGACGGACAACCCGTCCGTCGAGCATGTCGCCAGTTCCGATCAAGCGCGAAATCTGGCCGTCCTTCCACAACATCAGAGCTTGTTCTCCGGCAGGGAACCCCTCCTTGGGACCGCCGGCAACGCGAAAGAGAATCTTGCCGGAATGGAGAGAGTAGCTGGCGAAACTGGTGGCCCAAAGCGGCCCCATGCCCGGCAACTCGGAATGAATATCGGCAATCCGCTCGGGGATGCCGGCGCCGTTGCGAGGGAGAGTGTAGAGGCCGCGAAAGCGGCGGTTTCCTCCGTCGGGCATCCCGCCAATAGTGGGGTCATCGGCGACGAATGCGATGCGGTCATCGTCCATCTGCAAGGTTGGTATGCGGATGCGGGTGTGGGAATTCGGATTGGGGTTTCCGGGAAGGCGTCTGGCGGAGGTGAAGACCTCTTGCGGGCGGCCTCCCGTAGCGGGCGCAGTGTAAATGGCGTTGAACCCGGTGCTGGGGTCCATGATGGTCTGTCCGTAGAAAATGAGTTGCCCGTTGCGGATCCAGGGATTCTGCCAGATCCGCACATCGAGGATTGGAGAAAGGGGGATGCGCGTGTTGCGGTCGGCGATGAGGGTCAATGCGCCCCCATCGAGGTCCGCCGTGTAGATTCCGGGGTTGCCGTCGGTGAGGGTGACGGTGAAAGCGGCCTTTCCGTTGTGGACGGAGAATCCGCCGAAGGGCTGGCGGAACGAGGCGTCCAATTCTGCGAAAGCGACACCCTGGGGACTTCGCGAGTTATAGTTGGCGATCCGCTTGATGTCTCCGCCCTTGACCGGGACGGAGTATAGGCCCTGATTGGGGCGTGCCGTTTTCGAGTCGTAGGCAAGAAACACCACGACGCCGTCACTGAGGAGCGGCTTGCTATCGAGGGTAGCGAAATCGGTAAAGTTGCCGGTGCCTTCGGGCGCCGCCGTGGTGGTATCGGCAAGTTTCACGAACTCACTGGTGAGCAGGTCGTAGCTCCAGAGGCTGCTATTTGCCTGAACGGTGGTGAAAACGATGGTGGTGCCATCGATGGCAGGCCGGCCCAAGACGTTGAGGTTGAACGCTCCGCGCCCGTCCGGGCGGGGGGTATTGCCTCCAGCCACGCGGACGAATCCGTATTCCTGGCAGAGAGCGGTAATGTTGAGAGCGAACAGACACAGCCAGAGACGGCACTTGGGCCACTGATCCACTTTGTTACCTCATAATGTAGTGCGAATTGCGGAGGAAGCATCACGCCGGCAGACACGCGTACAATAGAGGTTTAGTCCCTCAACAGAGCACCCATGAGCAAAGTGAACAGTTTTCAATCGGCATCCACACTCCGCGCCGGCGGACGTGAGTATCGTATTTACCGGCTTGACGCCGTGGAGAAGGCGGGCGCGGGCAAGCTTTCGCGGCTGCCCTATTCGATCCGCATCCTTTTGGAGAACATGCTGCGGTGCGAGGACGATCGCACGGTGAAGCGGAGCGATATTGAATATGTCGCGGCGTGGGACACGGCGCGGGCGGCGCAGGACATCAATTTCCGGCCGGCGCGCATTCTGATGCAGGATTTCACGGGCGTACCGGCGGTGGTGGATCTGGCGGCGATGCGCGATGCGCTCCAGAAGATGGGCGCGGATCCGAAGCTGGCGAATCCGCTGATTCCGGCGGACCTGGTGATTGACCATTCGGTGCAGGTGGATCATTTCGGCAAGAAGGACGCGTTCGATCTGAATGTGCTGCTGGAGTACCAGCGCAATCACGAGCGCTATTCGCTGCTGCGCTGGGCGCAGGGCGCGTTTCGCAATTTCCGGGCGGTGCCTCCGGGAACGGGGATTGTGCACCAGGTGAATCTGGAATATCTGGCGAGCGTGGTGTTTCGCGCGGATGCGGATGGGGAGACAGTGGCGTATCCGGATACGCTGCTGGGGACGGATTCGCACACGACGATGATCAACGGGCTGGGAGTCGTGGGTTGGGGCGTGGGTGGTATTGAAGCCGAGGCCTGTATGCTGGGCCAGCCGATTACGATGCTGTTGCCTCCGGTGGTGGGCTTCAAGCTGACGGGCAGCGTACCGGAAGGCGTGACGGCGACGGACGTGGTGCTGACCGTGACTCAGATGCTTCGCAAGAAG
>CALFYN010000687.1 GCA_937952345.1 uncultured Acidobacteriota bacterium | reverse complement strand
GGATGGCGGGGGGAAGGTGATTTATGTGGGGAAGGCGAAGAGCCTGCGCAGCCGGGTGCGGAGCTACTTCAATGACGACCGGCTGGCCGATTCGAAGACCGGGACACTTATTGCAGAGGCCGCCGACATCGACTACATTCTGGTGGACAACGAAAAAGAAGCGTTGGCGCTGGAGAACAACCTCATCAAGCAGTACAAGCCGCGTTTCAACATCCTGCTGCGCGACGACAAGACCTATCCGTACATACAACTGACGGGCGAGGAGTATCCTCGCGTGTATGTCACGCGCCGGCTACGGAAGGACGGATCGACATATTACGGGCCATATTTTCCGGGCAATCTGGCCCACCGGCTGGTCAACTTCATTCATCGGCATTTCAAGGTGCCATCCTGCAAAGTGGATCTGACGCGCAACCATACGCATCCTTGTCTGGAGTATCACATTCATCGCTGCCACGGCCCGTGCGTGGCCGGGTTGACGACGAAGGAAATCTACGGCCAGGCGGTGCGCGACGTGCGGCTGTTTCTGGAAGGGAAGCATCGCAATCTGATTGAGGGACTGCGCAAGCGGATGGATGGGGCTGCCGCGGATTTGCGCTTTGAGGAAGCCGCCGCGTTGCGCGATCTGGTGGCTACGGTAGAGGAACTGGAGCAGCGGCAAATGATGGCCGCGGCGAGCGGCGACGATACCGACATCCTGGCCTACTATGCCGAGCCTCCGCTCATTGCGGTGAATCTGTTTCACCTGCGCGGCGGGCGGATCGTGGACCGGCGGGAGTTTTTCTGGGAGGATCAGAGGTCGTTTCAGCCGGAGGAGTTTTTCACGGACCTGCTGTTGCAGTTATATCTGGACCAGCAGTACGTTCCGCACCTGATTCACGTGCCGGTGGAATTCGAAGATCGGGAGGTGCTGGAAGAACTGCTCAGTGAGAAGCGTGGCCGCAAAGTGGAGATCCACACACCGCAGCGAGGCCAGAAGAAGGCGATGCTCGCACTGGTGGAGACCAACGCCAAGCACAGCTTCGATCTGCGCTTCCGGGTGTTGAAGCCGAGTTCGGAGGCGATTCAGACGTCGCTGCAGGATGCGCTGGGATTGGACGAGCCGGTGAAGCGCATCGAGTGTTTCGATATTTCACATATCCAGGGCACCGACAAGGTGGCGAGCATGGTGGTGTGGGAAGAAGGCAAGATGAAGAAATCCGATTACCGGAAGTTCGTCATCAAGACGGTGGAGGGCAACGACGATTTCGCTTCCATGCGGGAAGTGGTGACGCGCCGTTATTCGCGCATCCAGGCCGAAGGGGCGAAGATGCCGAGCCTGGTGCTGATCGATGGTGGCTTGGGGCAACTGCACGCGGCCGCGGATGCGCTGGAGGCAATCGGGATTATCAATCAGCCACTGGCATCTATTGCCAAGCGCGAAGAATGGATCTATGTGCTGGGTAGCGAGCATGAGCCGGTGATTCTGGATAAATTCTCGCCGGTACTGCACCTGGTGCAGCAGGTACGCGATGAAGCACACCGGTTTGCCGTCACGTTTCACCGCTCCCGCCGCGATGCGCAGCGGCTGACATCGGAATTGATGGATGTTCCGGGGGTTGGCCCGAAAACCGTGGAGAAACTACTGAAGCACTTCGGCAGTCTGGAGCGCGTGCGGGCCGCCACGGAAAGCGAGTTGATGGCGATTGCCGGGCGCACGGGGGCTCGGCGATTGAAGCAATACTGGAGCGCTACGCCACTCGATAGCGGCGGATAGCGTCCTCCTCGAGATCGATGCCAAGGCCGGGCTCCTGTGGGATGTCGAGGTAGCCGTCCTTGGCACGGAATTTCTGTTTGGTGAGGTGTTCGCGGAGGTTGGTTTCCTCCTCGGCGACGAATTCGCAGATGAGGGCATTGGGGATGGAGTTAAGCCAATGCAGCGCGGCTGCCACATTGATGTAAGTGGTGAAGCCGTGGTTGGCAACCGGCAGACCGCGGTCGTGAGCCAGCGAGGCGATCTTCATGGCTTCGGTGAATCCGCCACAGCGGGTGAGATCGACTTGCACCACATCGATCTGGCCTTTGTCCATCAGGTCGAGATAGGAAAGGCGGTTCGATTCCTCCTCGCCCGCGGCGATGCGCACCGGTGTGGCCTGCGATAGTTTGCGGTAACCTTCGTAATCGTCGGCGCGGAGCGGCTCTTCGAGCCAGAAGATGTTCTGCTCGGCGAAAGCATTGGCGCGCTGGATGGCGGTTTTGGCATCCCAAACCAACCCGGCGTCAATGAGCAGGTCGGCGTCGTCGCCGAGTCCGCGCCTGGCTTCGCGAACAAGCGCGCGGTCGGTCCGTTCGTCCTGGCCCATCGGATGCCAGCCGAACTTGACTGCCTGGAAGCCCTGATCGCGAAACCTGCCGGCGAGGTCACGAGTCGCGTCGGGTGACGGTCCGAAGAGCGAACTGGCGTAGCAGCGGACGCGGGAGTGGAATCCACCTCCCAGGAGTTTCCAGACGGGCATGCCGAGCGCTTTGCCTTTGATGTCCCAGAGCGCCATGTCAATGCCACTCATGGCGTGGATTGCGATGCCGCGCCGTCCGCTGTAAATGTTTGCGGAATACATCTTGTGCCAGATCTTTTCGGTTTCGAAGGGGTCTTCGCCGGTGACGAGATGGGCGAGTCCGGAAGTGATGGTGTGGGAAAAGGGACCGTCGATGACCCCTTTCACGGCAAGGGGACTGGAGTCGACCTCACCCAGCCCGGTGATGCCGGCGTCGGTTTCGATACGAACGATGAGGGCGTCCTGCCCGCTGTCGCACTGTTCTTTGACTTGGGGCAGGCGCAGGTACATCGCCTCGACGTTGGTGATTTTCATCAGAAGAAAGTATACCGTTCGGGTGGGGTCTGCTAGAATAGAAGATTCGGGCTGTGGCGCAGCCTGGCTAGCGCGCTTGCTTGGGGTGCAAGAGGTCCCGGGTTCAAATCCCGGCAGCCCGACCAAATTCCTCAAAGACTTACAGACACAAGCCATCCTTGAAACACCAGCCTGGAGTCCAGTTGGAGTCCAAACCCCAATTCTGATGCGGTCTTCGTGGGCAGTCTTAGGTCTGCAATACCCGCCCATGAATGATCCTGTCGTTGCAAGAAGTTACAGGTATGGGCAGCCTGGGCACCGTTTCTGATTGCGTTCTTCTGGAGGAGAAGTTTTTCTCTTCTCTGCATATGGAAGATGCTCCTCGCCCAGAGGGCT
>CALFYN010000686.1 GCA_937952345.1 uncultured Acidobacteriota bacterium | reverse complement strand
CGGCGCCCGCGACGGATTTTTCCTTTGTGAAGGAGCGGATGTAGAAGGGAAGCGCCTGGTTCCGGTATCCGTTTTTGTCGAGGATGTCGGAGATCGCTCCCACATAGAGCTGCCGGTAGCGCCGGCAAATGGACTCCCAATGCTCTGTGCTCATGGCATTCCTTACTGATAAGGAGGCTGCAGAGCGAGAAAGGTGACATTGCTTCTCTCGAAGAAGCAGCCGGCGGTGTGTTCCTACCAGTCCCACTGCACGCGATAGACGTAGTCGGGTTTAGGATTCTTGATACGCCAGAGCAGTTCTGGATGTTGCCGATGGTGGAGGGTTACCCCCTCGTCGCTCTTTGCGGCCTGTGGTGTACGGTAAGGATAACTCGTGAAATCGGGGTTGCGGTATCTCAGCGTTTCCGGAAACAATACGCGCATCGATATTTCGTTGACGTTGCTGTTACCCACGTTCATTCCGATCCACCAGTTTTGCCGTGACAAGAATGCGTCTTGAGTCAACGTGTGGACAGTCAACACAAAAGGCTCGCCCACAGGCTTTCCTGAAACGTCAACCCGGACTTGAAAAGGGAGCACTCTTCTTGTCCCGTTGAAAACCATCTCTTTTCGTCTGAATATTTTGAGGGGGAATGCGTTTTCTTCACACCATGCTTCGAATCTCGAACCTGAGGTTTCTGAGGTGAACCCATATTCCACTGCATTGACATTGGAACGCACCAACGTCGTCGACCGCATCATGAGCGATTGGCCGACAACTTTGCCACTTGCTTTGTCCCATCTAAGCTGGCGAAGGTCCCAAGTCCTGTCTTCTTGATGAACCCTAAAACTGGAGAGATCCATTGGCGTGTGTTCTTCGACTGGGATGGCCTCGGGCACGGAGAACCGAGCCCACGAAGGAGCCTTCATACTGATGAGATCCCAGTTCCTGGCGGCAACAAGAAAGGACTCCGCCGATTTCACCTGCTTTGCCGCCCAGGGCGAAAGAAAGATGAACGCACCCGAAATCGCGAGAAGAAGTGCAAGCTGTACGAGGCTGAACCAGTCCCACAAGTTAACGACTCGCCATTTTCGGCGCGATCCTGCTTGCAAGCGTTTGGCTGTGGCGGACGCAACCCGACTGCTTCCGGCGAACTCGGGCCGGGCAGAACCAGCAAAGCCCAACTCCCGTTCAGCTCGGAAGTATCCGTGCCGAGTCAACTCCTCGATTTCCATGCGGCTGAATGCGTCCAAATCGGTTCGAATGCTCTGAAGCGGCTGCTGGACAACCACTGGAGCCGCGCCTGGTAACGCTTCACAGTCGGAAATGCAAACGGCTACGATCCGAGAGGAATGCTCCATTTCCTGGACTCGCCGCATGGCCAATCCCCGAATGCGATACATCATCAAATCCGCGGCACGAAGGGCTGTTCTCAAGATTCCGAACCCTGCTTCTTCAGGAGCGAGGTAGGATTGGCCAGCATCGCTCAGCAGGATGAGGCCTCCTTCCTCCCCGCTGTTCAAACTCAGGGCTTGGATGCCAAGATTATCCATTACCCCGGCATCAGTGAAGAACTGCAGTGGAAAGAGCGGCTCTTCAGCTCCCACATCGCTATGGTCCAGGCTCAGGGGAGGAAACATCGCGGGATAGGCGGAAGATGCCGTCACAGCGTAGGCAACTGTGGCAAGACCAGCCGGCACACCAACCGATGAACTGTTTTGGTCGGCTGGATAATGGCGTATTTCGTCCTGGCTGAAGGCGGTGAGCGATCCCTTGTTGAGATTCGTTGAGAGCACATGAATCCGAGGCTTTGAGGGCATTTCATGAAGAGTTGCCCCTTTGTACAACTGCGTATCGTAGTATCGGGCCAGAGATTGGGTGAGGATCGGTTGCCATCGGGACCGCCAGAAGAGAAAAGGGCGGGCAATGCGAACGAAAGGTCCGTACACCAGGAATCTGCGAATCAGACGCCCGCGCACATCCAATCGCACGAACCGTATCAATTCACTACGCGCCTCCCAGTATGCCTCCGTCGTTGTGGTATACCTTTCCCAGTTCAGCACCAGATGTGCCGCTAATACACTTCCACCGGAAACCGCAACGATGTGCTCCAAGCCACTCAAGAGATTCGCGCTCCTGAGGTAATCCACAACCCCCAAATGGAAAAGTGCCGCGCGAAATCCGCCACCCGAAAGTGCCAGTACGGATACTTTCGGCTTCGGTTTATCCAGGGAGTTCATAGGTCAGTCTTTCTATTGGTCGGAATCTGCAATTAGAAGGGTTCCATGGAAGTATACCTTCGTGGAATTTGTAGTGCAGCCGCCATGAACCGATCCGCAGCTTTGCTTACCCCGGCGCGAGTTCCGTCAGTTCCAACTCGAGCACTGCGCCACAATCCGCGCAGACGAGGGACTCGTCGTCATCGACGTAGACCGCCACCGATTCGCATTTCGCGCACGCCACAGCGGGCTCGGACGGATCGGGCAGTTCCTCGGGAGCTGCAATCTTGCGGCGTGCTCCGGTGGCATGAGTCAACGGCTCAAAGGTGCCCTTGCAGTCGGCACAGACATGATTGAAGCAGCACTTCGGCTCACAACTGTAGAAGACATCGCGAGACCCGCAATGGGGACATGGGATTTCGAGCTTTCGGGACACCAGACCCAGCATAGCCCGGAATTGCGATAATGAGGGCCATGAAGGCTCTCATTACTCTTTTCCTTCTTTCCTCGTTGTGCTTCCCGGCAGAGCGCAAGCTCGGCCAACCGTTGACATTGAAGTCCCAGACACCGATCCAGGAACTGCTGGCGAGCCCGGATGCGTATGTCGGCAAGACCGTGCAGGTGAAAGGCAAAGTCACCGAAGTATGCGAAATGATGGGTTGTTGGACGAACCTCGTCGATGCCGACGGCAAGATGATCAAGGTTAAAGTGAACGATGGCGAGATTGTGTTTCCGAAGACGGCCGTCGGACGAACGGCCATTGCCGAGGGTGAGCTCAAGAAATTCGAACTCACGAGGGAGCAGGCTATTGCCCGTGCCAAGCATGAGGCCGAAGAGCAGGGCCGCAAATTCAACCCGGAATCGGTGAAGAGCGGAACAACGATCTATCAGATTCAAGGCACTGGCGCCGTACTTCTCGATTAGGATAAGTTACAGTACCGTGACAAGACGAACCGTTCTCGCCCTCCTCGCTGTTTCCCTGTCCGCGAGCGCCCAGACACCCCGCCGCCCGAAACTGATTGTCGCCATTGCTGTGGATCAGTTCCGCTATGACTACCTCCATCGATTTCGCGACCAGTACAATGGCGGGTTGGCGCGGCTGTTGACCCAAGGGGCGGTGTTCACCAACGCCAATTACGAACATTTCCCCACCGTCACCGCCATAGGGCATTCCACGTTCCTTTCCGGCGCGACGCCTTCGATCAGTGGGATCATCGGCAATGACTGGTGGGATCGTGCGACGAACAAGAGCGTCACCAGCGTGGAGGATGACAAGGTCACCATGCTCGGCGGGGAGGGCAAGGCGGGCAAAGCCGCTTCGCCGCGGCGCATGCTGGTGAGCACGCTGGGCGATGAATTGAAGATGGCGGGACGCGGGTCAAAGGTGGTGGGCATTTCGGTGAAAGACCGCAGCGCCATTCTACCTTCGGGTCACATGGCGGATGGCGCCTATTGGTTCGACAGCAACAGTGGCAACTTCGTATCCAGCACCTATTACTTCCAGCAGCTTCCGGAATGGGCCGCCGCCTTTAACAAGGCGCGCATGGCGGACAAGTTCGTGGGGGCGGTGTGGAAACCCATCGCCGGCGGCGAGGCGTTGAAGACGATGGCTGCCAAGCCCGGCAAGGACTTCTATAACTCGCTCGATGCAACGCCATATTCGAATGAACTGGTGGAGAAATTCGCCGAGGCTGCGATTGTGGGAGAACAACTGGGGAAGCGCAACACGACGGATCTGCTGGCGGTGAGTTTCTCGGCGAACGATTATGTCGGCCATGCGGTCGGCCCTGATCATCCGCAGGTGCGCGACATCTCAGTCCGCACGGACCGGATGCTGGGCGACTTCTTCCGGTTCCTGGATACGCAGGTGGGGATGCGCAATGTGGTGGTGGTTTTTACCGCCGACCACGGAGTGTCGCCGGTGCCGGAAGTGAACGCCGATCGGAAGATGCCGGGCGGACGCATTGGCAAGCTGGCTGAGCACATGGAATCGCGGCTGGCACACAAGTACGGGCAGGGGAAGTGGGTGCTGAAGGGCGGCACGGCCACGTTCCTGAACCGGGCGCTGATTCAGGAGAAGAATCTGGATTTGAAGGAAGTGGCGGAGACGGCGGCGGCGGCAGCTCGAGAGGTTCCTCACGTGTTCCGCGTCTACACGCACCACCAACTGCTCCATGGGGCGGTTCCTGGCGACATGGTCGACCGGCGCATCGTGAATGGATTTCATCACAGCCGCGGCGCGGATTTGGTGATTATTCAGGATCCGTACTATTTGGACGGAGGGAAAGCCGGGACGACGTCGCACGGCGCTCCATTCGGCTATGACACCCACGTCCCGATCATTTTCATGGGGGACTGGATCAAGGCAGGCCGCTACCATGAGAAGGCCGCTGTCAACGACATTGCACCGACGCTGGCCACGCTGTTGGATGTGGAGATTCCCAGCGGCTCGGTTGGGCGAGTGCTGCATGAAATCATGAAAGCGCCCGCAGCAGCAATTGCACAGCCCTCACGCTAACCCCGGAACCGTCCCAAGCCGATAGAAGGGCATGGGACTGACCGCGGAAACCGTACAGGTGTACACCGCCGGCCTTTGGGCCGCCAATCTACAGAAGCGGATCGCCGAGGTGGCAACCGCCTACATGGCAAAACAGGGATACGAAGAAGCCGTCCGGGAGGAGGAGGCGGAGCGGGTGCTGGTGGTGGCTCCGGTATCCGGCGGCGGGTGGATCAGCATCTACGATTCCGATTTCGGCGGCAGCGAGAAACTTGCCAAGGAGATCTCCAAGGCCGTGCTCTCGCCGGCCGTCAGCCTGACGGTGTTCGACAGCGACGATGTTTTCATCCGTCTGTTCGAAGGGGGCAAGGTGCAGGACCGTCACGAGTTCTCCGGCGGGAAACTGCGCAAGCGCGGCAATGCGGCCAAGTGGACTTCGGTGACGGATGCCGACCAGCGGGCCCGCATGGGCGACATATTGCAGGAGCACACGCTATTCGCGGAAGAGCAACTGATGCGGCTGGCAGAAGCGCTGGGCATGAGTCCGGAACAGTGCATCACTCCAGTGACGGAATTACCGCAATCGGATGATGGGTTTCTGCGATTCTACTTCCGGCGCCCGCGGCGCGAAGGCACGGGGGAAGCGCCCGCCGGACCACCGGTATTGATGGCTGGCCCGAGTTCGCATCCGTGGCGTGCGGCGATGGGCGAGCAATTGCCGCACATCGGCATGTATGCCATCAATCAGGGCGGCGCGATGAAGGGGGTGCATATCCGGCTGGAGGGCTCGGCGTTGGACGATGGCCTGGTGACGCTGACGGAACTTCGCGTCTGCAACACCGGACGCAAGGACTTTCATACGTTCCGATTGGAGCTGGGACAGCGCGAAGTTGAGTTGAAGGATTTCGTGCTTTCGGCCGCACCCGGCCCACCGCGGGGACTGCGTGGCCTTGCGGGTATGCTGCTGGCCGGTCGAGGTTCCCTCCAGAACCGCATGGATCATTACATCTCGGTCAATGTCCAGGGTGCGCTGGCTAATGAGGGACAAGGGGAACTGCATGTTGTGATCACACCGCTCGCCAACCCGGAAGGTGCGGCTCGTCTTTCGTATCCGATTCTGGTACAGCCGCGGGCCAAAGGGCCGCTGAAGGCCGATCTCACCATACCAGGAGCATCCCAGCGCTGCCGCTATCTCTACACACCTCGCATTCTGCATGTGCTGCTTTCATTGCAGCCCGATTGGAAAGGGGCTGCCGCCTTCGGGTCCGCGGTGATGCAGCGATGGGTCGACTTCCTGGAGCGAACCCGTCCGGAAGGCTGGTTCTGCACCATGATCCCGGGGACGCTGCAGATGCCGCAGTTTCTCGAAACGCAGCGCAACAATCTCACGCGGCAGAAGAAGTGGACGAAATGGATGGTGGAGATGGCGCAGCACGAGTCGCTGACGGCTCACATCGGCACGGAGAGCGTGGAAGGAGAGCTGACGTTGCACGGGTGTGGCGGGCTTGAGTTCCACGCGGGCCGGGCGCACACGATCGCTTCGCTGCTGGACGCATCCCCACACCTTTCGCTTTGGCTGGATACCGCGATCTTAACCGACGATGAAATCGAGGAGGGGCAGCGGATGATGATGGCGGCGGCCGATGAGGCGGCGGCGGAGAATCTGCTTCTACAGGCCCATTTGGGGCGCAGCCTGACGGGTGGCGGCGGTTCGGCGGAGTTCACCCCATACGAGTTCGCCTCCGGCGTGCAAGGCCAGTGCACGATGACCGCGTGGTGGTGCGAACGTTATCTGCGCGGGTTTGGCGACGCGGTTTGGCTGGGGCCGCAACTGCTGGCGCGGATCGCCTCGCGCGAGGCACTGGAGGTGGACGCGGAGATCACCGCAGTGGGCAACTGCCTGAGGATTCAACCGCGTGGGCCGGAGCAAGCAGACCGGGTGGAGAAGGGTTTGGAGGCTATCCTTGCCGGCAGCGAGGATTGGCAGCAAGGGATGCGGGTTCGCTACAACAGGGAGCGGCCTTAGCGCGCTGGTTTCGGCGCCATGGTGACCTGCGCCACACCCTGCTTCAATTCGATGCGATCGAGGTTATAGCCCAATTCAAACTGGCTCCCGACCTTGGCGTTCGGATACAGCGGATGGACGAAGGTTCGGATGAGAAGGTCGAGGGCGCGTCCTTTCAGGGATGCTCCGCCGACCTGGACCACATCGAGATCGACACGCGCCGTGCCTTTGCTGGAAGCCACTCGGCCTTCGACGCGGATAGGGTACTCGCCCTTGAGCAGGGATGACATGAGCCAATTCAAATCCTCACCTTGCGCGTGGCGCATCTTGACGAAATCCACGTACGCTTTGCCTGTCACCTTGCCGTCGCTGAGGGTCACATGCGGTTCGCGCAGGCCATCGGGAATCACTTCCTTAGCTTTTCTTTGCAAGTAGGTATTCAGTTCCCGTTCTTCGAAGGTCAGCATGGTTCCCGGTGGAACGCGTCCTTGCTCGATCAAATCGAGCTTGCGTTGCGTCGGCATCGCATCGTAGCGGGAAGGGGCTGGCGCAAGAGGCAGAGTCAGGGCCAGAAGCAGGACAACACGCTTCATAGTTCTATTATAGGAGCTATGTTGCCGCGCACTCTTCTACTCGTCTTCTGTGCACTGATTTTAGGCGCGCAGAACAAGCCCGAACGCCTCGCATGGTTCCGCGACCTCGGCTTCGGCATGTTTATCCACTGGAGTGTCGACGTCTCGCTCGGAAGCGTCATCAGCCACTCGCTGGTGGGCGCATCGCCTGAGTATGTCGCGCGCTACTACGACACACTGCCGCGGTACTTCAACCCGCGCCGCTTCGAGCCGGACAAGTGGGCTATGCTGGCCAAACTGGCGGGGATGAAATACGTGGTGTTCACGGCGAAACACCATTCGGGCTTCGCCATGTTCGATACGCAAACCACGAAGATGAACGCGGTTCACACTCCGTTCGGCCGCGATCCACTGAAGGCGATTGTGGAGGCGTTTCGCAAAGAGGGCATCGCCATCGGCATCTATATTTCACCGGACGATTTTTATTGGATGCATACCAATGGGCTGCCGATTGCGCGTCCCCCAGCGCCGAAGACAACGACGAAGGAACTGCCTGCGATGCTCGAATACGGCAAACGCCAGTTGCGGGAGTTGCTGACGAACTACGGCAAGATCGACATTCTTTTCATTGACGGACCGGCCGACGGGCTGCGCGAATATGCCTGGCAATTGAACCCGGACATCGTCGTCACGCGCGGGGCAATTGAGACGCCGGAGCAAACAATTCCGGAAATCATCCTCGATCAGCCGTGGGAAGCCTGCCTGACCATTGGCACGGCATGGCAGCACAAGTACACCAACGAAGCCTACAAGACGGGCACGGACTGGATCCGCACGCTGATCGAGGTTCGCGCCAAGGGTGGCAATCTGCTGTTGAATGTCGGGCCCACCGCGGACGGGGAAATTTTCCGCGAAGAGGAAGCGCGATTGCGGGAATTTGCACTGTGGAATTTCGTGAATGGCGAGGCCATTGAGAATGTCCGCCCCTGGGTGGTGGACCGCGAAGGGGACATCTGGCTGACGCACAATCCGAAATCGAATACGGTGTACGCCTTCGTCGGCGGCCAGCCGTTTCGCATGGGGGAGCGGCGGAAACTGGCACTTCGTTCCGTGAAGTTGTCGCCGCGCAGCAAAGTGGATGTGCTGGGGCAGTCCGGGGAGCGCCTGGAGTACCGGCCAACCGTGGATGCTTCCACGAAGGTTCGCGAGGAAAACGGGACGCTACACATCGACATGATGCATGCGCAGCGCATGTATGACAATCGCCGGTGGCCGAATCCGGTGGTTGTGCGTATCACCGATGCGCAGCCCGGGTTTACCGCACCGGTTCTGAACACCCTGTCGGCGAAGTGGAATGACGCCCAGCGCTGCCACGTGCTGGAGGGCGAGTTGAAGTTGCTGGGCAGTAATCCAACGATTGAGGTGAGCTTCCATTACCGCAAGCGCCGCGGGTTGGCCGATCTATACGAAGCCATCGATCCATGGAAGAATGTTCCGTACGAAAAGAAGACCGCGGCCGGGCGTTTTTCGCATTGTCTGATGACGGTGCCGAAAGACGGCGATTACGAATTCCGGGCGATTGCACGTCATCCATTGGGAGTTGTGTTTGGGAACGAGGTTCCCTTCCGTCCGGACAGTGTGGTGAAGCTCCACTGAACTGCGCGTGGTGATAGATTGGAAGCACATTGAGGTCTTTATGCGCTTTCTTCTGCTATTCACCACAATTGTGCTTCACGCCCAGCAGGACATGGGCTACATTACCGGACGCGTTACCGATCCAACTGGCGCCGTAGTTCCGGAGGCCGCCATCACGGTGCGCGAGTTGGCCACTGGGGTGGTCACTTCCGCTCAAACCACCGAAACCGGCAACTACACGGCTGGCCCTCTGAAAATCGGCACCTATGAAGTAGCCGTGGAAAAGCAGGGCTTCAAGCGTGCGCTGGTCAAAGAAGTCGGGGTCAGTGCGCAGGACCGGCGCCGTGTCGATCTGGTTCTCGAAGTAGGACAGGTCGCCGAGTCCATTACCACCACGGCCGAGGCTCCGCTACTCGATACGGAAAGCGCCACGGTTTCCCGGGTCGTCTCTGACCGGATGATTGGGGAACTGCCGCTCAACTCGCGCAACTTTCAATCGCTCGCACTGCTCGCCGCCGGCACCGTCCCCGCCATCGTCACACGCGATCAGGCGGGCGGGTTCAATTCGCACGGGCAGGCGGCGGTGGAGAACAGCTTTCTTATCGACGGTATCGACAACAACTCCTACGGCTTCGCGCTGGAAGACCGCAAGGCG
>CALFYN010000685.1 GCA_937952345.1 uncultured Acidobacteriota bacterium | reverse complement strand
GGAAGAAGGCGTAGTTTGCACCGAGCAGGTTGGTGACTTGGGCGGGGTCGGTGATGTTGGGGCGTGGATAGAGTTCACGCATGATGCGCTGGGCGACGGGGTTGACGTAACTGCGTCCGGTTTCGTCGACAAGGACGCGGCCGCGGCGGGCGGGATCGGGGTCGTTGGGATTAAATAGGGGGAAATTGCGGTATTGATAGATGAAATTTGTGGCGCTGGCGGGGAGGGCGGGGTTGTATTGTGGATTGGGGCGCAGGGCGAGTGTTCCGTCGGCGCGGCGGTTGAACTGGTTGTAGAGCAGGGCTGTCGGCTGGGAGCGGACGCTGCCGTCGGCATTGCGGAAATAGACGAGGCTTTGGGAGAAATCGCCGTTTAATTCGAGATCGGTGGGGACGCGGGTGAAGGAGGGGCCGCCGGGGTTGGAGGAGAGCTGGCGGGTCGGCTCAAAGCTGAACATGAAGAATGTGCGGTTCTTGCCGTTGTAGATTTTGGGGATGTAGACGGGGCCGGTGACCACGGCGCCAAGCTGCTGGCGGCGGAGCGGGGGGCGGTTGTCGAAGTTGGTGACGGGGCTACGCTGGGAATCGAAGGGGGTGGCGGTGAAGGCTTTCTGGCGGTGGAACCAGAAGAGCGTGGAGCGGAGTTCATTGGTGCCGCTCTTGGTGGTTTGCTGGATGATGGCTCCACCGGCCTGGGAGAATTGGGCGGAGTAATTGGCTTGCTGAACGCTGAATTCCTGGATGGTGTCCGGGGTGAATGCGATGCTCATGCGGCCGAGGGCGATGGATGTGACGTTGGCCCCGTCGGCCTGAAATTGCGTGGAACCGACGCGTCCGCCGTTGATGGCGAGTTCGCGTCCCGGGACGGGCTCGTTAGTGGTGAGTTCGCTGAATTCCGTGCCGGCCGAGCCTGCGACGCCGGGCAGTGTGAGCGCGAGTTCCAGCGTGTTGCGGCCGTTGAGAGGGAGTTCGTTGATGGTGCGTTGATCGACGGTTTGCTGGACGGCGCCGGAATAGGCCTGCAGCAGGGGGGCTTCACCGGTGACGCTGACGGTTTCGCTGACGGAGCCCACTTTGAGCACGATGTCGACGGTGCTGACTTGGGCCGTGTCGACTTTGAGGTCGGTGATTTCGGATTTGGCGAAGCCATCGGCCTCGACGGTGATGGAATAGGTGACGGGCTGAAGGGCAGGCACGACGTACTGGCCTTCGGGATTGGTTTGCACGTTGACGATGCGGTTGGTGCCCGTCTGTTTGACGGCGATTCTAGCGTTAGGGACGGCGGACCCGGATGGATCGGAAACGCGGCCCTGGATGGTTCCGAAATTCGACTGCGCCGTGGCTGCGGCAGTCAGAGTAAGCAGGATGAAATGGATCTTGAATGACATGATGAGACCACCTGTGAAGCTGTCCTTTGACCAAAGTGTAGATCAAAGCGCGACGGGGTGGGTAGGGCGGCTTACGCATGTCCCACGATTGAGGAGATATCGATGAGGTGGATCTGACGGCCGGATGCGCCGTGCGGGGAATCGATTGTCACGAGGCGTCCGTTGGGGCTGAAGCGAGGATGGGTGTCGCAGCGCCACTCGCCGGTGTATTGCTTGGGCGAGTGGAAGTGGCCGAGAGGAACGAGCCGCTGGGTGGCGATGTGATAGAGGAACGGGTTCTGGTTGCGATTCGAGTCCGGGTAAGTGTCGTTGAGGATCCACTGATTGCCGGGCAGGTAGGTGCCGTGTCCGTCGGCTTTCATGACATCGGGGCCGATGGCTTCGACTTGATCGGTGCGGTCTCTCCAGAGGTAGAAGCGGTCTTTGAGGGACGGATGGAAGGACCAGGCGAACATGTGGTTGGGGTCGCGCCAGATGAAGTGCGAGCAGAGGCCATAGGGGATGAGGATGTAGGGGTTGCCGCCATCGGGATCCATGGTGAACATGCGGGTGAGGCGGGTTCGCATGGAAGGCGATTGCCAGCGGTGGAGGAAGCAGAAGCGCTTGCCACCGGGGGCCACGAGGAGATGATTGAACCAATGCTTGGCGCCGGTCCAGTCGCCGTGCGGGAATGGGATGGCTGCGGCATCGGCGATGGAGAAGAGCATTTCCGTGCGGCCGGTGGCGAGATCCATTTTCCAGATGCCGGCGTCTTTGGGGGCGGGCAGGTCACGGTTGGGATCGGGGATGCCGGGGTAGCCGTAGCCGGGACGGGTGTGATGGAGGCGGCGGAAATCGGGGAAGACGGCCCACTTGCCGTTGGGGGCGAGGGCGTAGACGGGAGCAGGCAGGGTTCGCTTCTTTCCCGTTTTGACGTTGAGGATGTGGGAGACGAAACGGCCGTCCTGGCGATCGTTCCAAATGACGTCAGTTTTGGAGCCGGGAATCCACTGGAGCATGCAGCCCTGCTGCCAGCACCAGGCACGGCTTTCGCCGAGGTCGATCCAGCGGTCGTTGTCCTGGAGATCGACCATGCCGACGCGGATGGTGTCTTCGGGTGTGGGGCTGCGATGTTCGAATCCGACTTGATTGCCGAGCACGTAGCGATTGGTGGGATCGAACTGGAGTTTGTCGTAGTAGCCGAACCAATGGTGTTGGGGGCCTTTGGTGATAGTGCGGACCGTTGGCAGCGTCTCAGCACGGAGAGCGGAGACGCTACCCGCGAAGAAGGCGCGGCGGGTGAACGTCGCTGATGGCGTCACGGTGGTTCGCAATGCTTCTACTTTTTAGCAAACCCGGCGCGATCGCTGACGGCCCACATGGAATCGAGGGTTACCAGCCCGTGCAAGAGGTTCTTGTCGGTTTCCTCAAACACTTCGAGGGCATTGGGATTGGGGCTGTTGGTTTGCAGGTAGGTGGACGCGCGCTTGAGGTCGGGTTTGTTGACGGTGTCGAAGGGCGGCCATGCGGCGCGATGGTGGCAATTCATGCAGTTGGTGGTGATGGGATGTGAGGCGGCGAGCTCGATGTAGGGGTTATAGGCGACGGGCCAGACCGGACCTTTGGTGGTGGGGGGAGCATAGTAGTTGTTGTTGCCCTTTTGCTGGACCTGTCCGTAGGTGCTGGTCATGTAATAGTGCTGGAACGTGGTGTCCTTGAGGTTGGTGGGGCGGTCACCACAGAAGCGGCCGCAGTTGGCGCTATTCGCGTCGGGGTGATACCAGGCGGATTGGAACGTCCAATCGGGTTGCTCCTTCGTGATGATATGCATGGCGACGAGTGCCAGGTAATCGCCGGGTTGGAAGGCGCGGTTGTAGGCCCAGTAGGCGGAGGCATCGAGGAGGGCGCGGTCGCAATCGGACAACTGGCTCAGTTCGGCCTGATTCATCTGGCGGTGATAGAAGTCGTTGATGCCGACGACGCGGAATGCGGAGGAAGGATGGGTGACGGGGCCGATGAGTTTTTGGCCCGTCGGGTCGTAGACTCCGTGGAGGTATTGAATGCTGGATGGGGCGGGGGCCGAGGGGTTGGCGGTGATGGCCACGGCGTTGGTCCAGAATTTCTGCATTTCATAGCCGGCGTATTGGCCGTCGGAGGGGCCGCCGGGCTTGTTGGCGTCCCAATCCCAGACGGGCAGAGCTGTGAATCCGTCTTTCTGGACAGGCCAGAACATGGGTTTGAGGACGATGGAAGCGGAGGGGAATTCGGGGATGGAGGCCGGAGGTGCGAGGTTCATTACGGGCAATTTGGTGTTCAAATAGGCGGCGTTATTGAGCTGGGTGGAGAGGATATTCTGGATTGCCGCGTCGTTATAGATGACGCCAGCCACCATGATGTCGCCGTTGCTTTGCATGCGGGCTCCGTCTTTGAGCTGGAACCAGTTGGCATGGTTGGCAATGGGCTCTCTGCATTGGGGGTATTTCGTGGCGACGGCGGAGTTGATGGGATACATGGGGGGTGGGTTGTTGATGGGGTTGTTGCCCTCGGTGGTTGCGTTGGCGAGGTTGCGTGCGTTGAGGGGGGAAGGACGTTGCGGGGCCGGTTCGCCGGTTTTGGAAAGCCAGGGGTTGTATTGGTAGGGGAAGGCTTGGGTGGATGTTTTCCAGTTCTGCCAGACGAAGGGGCCATTGGGTTGCGATTGCTGCTGGAGGCCGGCGAAGAGGCACCAGGCATGGGTGCGGATGAGATGGCCTTGACGGCCTTGAACCCAGGGTTGGACGTTGCGCGGGTAGTCGAACCCTTTGGGGAAGTTCGAGTCGGGAGGCGGAGTGGTGTTGACGTC
>CALFYN010000684.1 GCA_937952345.1 uncultured Acidobacteriota bacterium | reverse complement strand
CTCGCAGTTCATCCAGGAGCATCTGGATTCCTCCGTGGCGACGCTGATGCTGGGGCATCTGTCAGAACACAACAATCATCCCGAAATTGTCCGGCTGACGGCGGCTCAGGCGATTGCGGGGCGTAGGCATGCGGCCAACCTGGTTGTCCTCGACCCCGGCAAACAAAGCGACGCATTCGTGTACTGAACCGGCCCGTTCCTGCTACCCTGAACCTGGACCTATGATTTCCCGTTACACGCGCGCCCAGATGGGCGAAATCTGGAGCGAAGAGAACAAATATAAGCAATGGCTGGAAGTGGAGCTGGCAGCCAGTGAGGCCTTGGCCGAAATCGGCGTCGTACCGCCTGAGGCAGCCGCTCTGCTGCGCGCCCACGCCAGTTGCACCGCGGCGCGGATTGCCGAAATCGAACGGGAAACGCGCCACGACGTCATCGCCTTCACCACCGCCGTAGCCGAATCCATGAAAGAGGCCGGACACGCCGAGGCTTCCCGCTGGTTCCACTACGGAATGACCTCGAACGACGTCGTCGATACTGCGCAAGCTTTGCAGGCCAGGCAGTCGGCGGCGCTGATCCGCCGCCAGCTCGATGTCCTGTCCAGCGCCCTGCGCCGCCGCGCTTTCGAATTCAAAGACGCTGTCCAAATCGGCCGAACCCATGGCATTCAGGCGGAACCAGTTACCTTCGGGTGGAAACTGGCCCTTTACTACGACGAGATCCAGCGCAACATGGAACGGCTGGACCAGGCAGCCGCGCACATGCGCTATGGCAAGATCTCCGGGGCGGTCGGTGTGTTTGCCCACATCGGTCCTGCTGCCGAAGCCCGTATCTGTGAAAAGCTGGGATTGTTGCCGGCCCCCATCGCCTCGCAGGTCATTTCTCGCGACCGGCATGCCGCGTTTCTCTCCGCACTGGCGCTCATCGCGGCGGCGCTAGAGAAAATCGCTCTCGAAATACGCCATCTGCAGCGCACCGAAGTGCGCGAAGCCTCCGAACCTTTCGCCACCGGGCAAAAGGGTTCCTCCGCCATGCCCCACAAGAAGAACCCGATTGTCTGCGAGCAGATTTGCGGCCTCGCGCGGGTGGTCCGCGGCAACGTCCATCCAGCCATGGAAGACATCGCCTTATGGCATGAGCGTGACATCTCCCACTCCTCAGTGGAGCGTGTCGTGCTAGCCGATTCCTGCATCCTCACCGATTATCTGCTGGACCGGACCATCTGGTTGATCGAGAATATGCGCGTTTTCCCGGAGCGCATGCGCCAGAACCTGGAGCTAACAAAGGGTTTAGTGTTTTCCGGCCAACTCCTTCTGGATCTCGCGGCCGCCGGCATGCTGCGCGAAGAGGCCTACCGCCTCGTGCAGCGCCACGCCATGCATTGCTGGGAAACCGATGGCGATTTCCGGGCTGCCGTAACCAACGATTCCGGGATCCGCGCGTTTCTCAGCGAGGAGCAACTCGAGCGCACATTTGCGCTCGATCGTCAGTTGGGGAACATCGGCACTATCTTCCAGCGTGTCTTTGGCACTGAGGAGAACTAAGGTCTAATTTAACTGAGTACTAACAGTTCTATCCCATAAGCAAATCACGTACCGTTCCCTAGAGCGGCTCAAATCTGTGGGTTCAAAAATCCTTTTTTCGGGTTACACTGCTCTTAGCCAACCGTGAAACCGCTACAGTTCGTACCTAAGATTCGAAAGGGCGTCCGCCAAACACGCCTCATGCGAGCCACAGCCGTTTCCCTTGCCAGAGTCTTGCTGGTGAGTGGTAATCCAACCTCCCGACTTACTCTGCAAACCCTTCTGGAAGCAGGGGGTTACTGGGTCGATTCGGCTGCCTCTGCAGCCGAGGCAGTGGCCAAGCTTGAGGATCGCGAATATGAGTTAGTGCTAAGCGATTTGCACTTGGAGTCCCCGGAAGCGGGTCTCAAGGTCATCGCGCACGCCCGCATGGTGGACAATCACCCGGCAACCGCCATCATTTCCACGCACCTCGAAGATAGCCGCCTGGGTAGCGGACGCACGGTCCTGATCGAGCCTCAGGAAGTCCCCGAACTTCTCACTAAGGTCGCCGACTTGATCTCTGAGCGAGCTACGCGCCGCCTGGAGCGCGAGCTGAAATTGGCCGCAGCCGGCTGCTAATAGTCGATCTCCCTTACAATCTCTTACCCCACAAAACCATGAGGCGCCATAGCTACCTCTCGGTCTCCATGGCGCCCCACCCCCTGCCGGAGATACATTGGACTGGCGCAAATCCAAGAATCTACGCCAGTTGGGAACCCGTGTATCCCCAGCAAGGAAGCTGAAGATGGTTACGTCCAGACTAACGTTGTGCAGCGCATAATGGAATAGAACTATCCGGCCATGCTGGTCTATTAGTACTTCCCGATTTGCCCCTCTTCACTCCGGCCAGCCCATCACCGGCGGCGGAATGTCGGCTACCATCGTTTCATGCGGAGTGCTCTCCATCTGTTGTTGCTACTGCCCGGCCTGACAGCCGCGCAATCGAATCCATTACGGTCTGTGAGTAACGCCATCCGGCAGCTTGCCGAGCGGGTGGAGCCCGCCGTCGTCCAAGTGCATTCGGTGGGTTTCACGGCTAACGAACGGTCAGTGCTCCAATTGCAATCCAACCGCAGCACGGGATCGGGCGTCATTGTCGACCCCGAAGGCTTCATCATTACCAATGCCCACGTAGTCGGTACCGCACGCAGTGTGCAGGTAACGCTGCCGCAACGGGCCGCCGAGCGCGACCGGTTTCAATCCGTGCTCAAGCCTTCCGGCAAGGTGGTGTCCGCCGAGGTAGTGGGCCTCGACCGTGAGACGGACATCGCCGTCTTGAAGATTGCCGAGCGCAACCTGCCATTTATCGAGTTCGCCGACTCCGAGCAGGTTCACCAGGGCGACTTCGTCTTCGCCGCGGGGAGCCCGTTGGGGCTGGACAGCTCGATTTCGATGGGAATCGTCAGCTCCGTGGCGCGGCAGATCCGTCCCGACGATCCCATGATCTACATTCAAACCGATGCGCCGGTGAATCCCGGAAACAGCGGGGGCCCGTTGCTCGACGCGGATGGGCGCATTTGCGGCATCAACACATTCATCCTGACCCAATCGGGCGGCAGCGAAGGGCTGGGGTTCGCCGTTCCCAGCAATATCGTCAACACCGTATACCAGCAGATCCGCAAATCGGGCCGTGTGCGGCGCGGACAGGTCGGGGTGGTGGTTCAAACCATCACCCCGCAACTGGCCACCGCCCTTGGCCTCCAGCAGGATTGGGGCGTTCTTGTGGCTGATGTGGCCTCTGGCAGCGCGGCCGAATCGGCAGGCCTTGCCAGCAAAGACATCATCCTCACTTTGAACGGCAAAACGATGGAAAACGCCCGCCAGTTCGGCGTCAACATCTACCAAAGCGCGGATCAGACCGTCACCGTGGAATTGCTGCGCGGCGATCGAAAGCTCGAAAAGAAAATGGCCGTGCTGGAGCGGCCTCGCGATCCGGACCGCATCCTTTCCCTGCTCAACCGCGATTCCAACGTGCCCCGGTTGGGCGCCATGGTTGTGGAATTGGATGAGAAGGTGACTCCGCTGCTGCCCCCGCTGCGGAGGCTGAGCGGTGTCGTGGTTGCCGGCCTCGCGTCGACGGCGGCCGAGATCTCCGAGACATTATTGCCCGGCGACGTCATCTACGAGTGCAATAACTCGCCGGTGCGCAACATTGCCGGCCTGAAGGCGGCGCTCGAGGCGATTCCCCTGTCGAACCCGATCGCACTATTGATCGAACGCCAAGGACAACTGCAGTTCCTTCTCATGGAAGCGCACTAGGGGGGAGCCTCGGCTACTTCAGAAACCGCAGCAGATCCGCCAGTGTGTTCCGGATGTGGGCGCGGATCGCGCTTTCCGCCCAATCCGCATTCTGCGACTCCAGCGCGCTCAGCACGCTCTCATGCTCCCGAAACGCGCTTTGCATTCGTTCCGGCATCTTGCTGGAGATAGACTGTAACCAGTGGATCTGGCCGCGAAACACGCTCACCAGTTGTTGCAGGCGGGCATTCCCGCAAGCGGCAAAGATCTCATCGTGCAGCCGGTCGCCGACATCCTTCCAATCGCCGGCGGCCACACTCGGCCGGATTGCCTCGAAATGCGCCCGCAGTTTTGCCAGCCGTTCGGCGGACATCCGGGTAGCGGCTTCCCGTGCCGCCACTGCCTCCAGCGCTTCGCGAATCTGGAAAATCTCGCGCGCCAGTTCAGCCGTGGGCGTGATCAACCGTGCTCCGCGATGTGGCACGTAGGCAACGAAGCCCTCTTCGGCCAGTTTTCGCAAGGCTTCGCGGACCGGCGTCCGGCTCACCTCGAAATCCGCAGCAATGCGCTCTTCCCGCAGATCCATCCCCGGTTCGTACTTTCCTTTGAGGATCGCCTGGAGCAGACGGTTGTACACCCCATCGCTGAGGATCGATCTAGACATAGAAATTGTATACAATATTCCTGACCCCTATGCGTATCTCCCTCCTTCTCGCCATGGTGTCCTCGCTCGCCGCCGCCGATCCCGTGACGCTGTTCCGCGACGTGGTGCAGCCCGTGCTCAAGAAGGATTGCCAGGGCTGTCACGGCGATGGGCAGGTGATGGGCAAACTCGATCTTCGCACGCGCGATGCAATGCTCCAGGGCGGTGCCCGCGGCGCTTCCATCATCCCCGGCAACGGCGCAGCCAGCCTTCTCTACAGGGCGATGACCGGCGAGGGCGATCTGCAAATGCCGCCCGGTGGCGCGCAGAAACGCCTCCCTGCCGATGTTCTGGCGGCTGTCAGGCAGTGGATTGACGGTGGTGCACCTTGGACCACCGCAGTGGCGGAGAAAAAATGGAACTACAAGCCGGAAGATCTCTGGGCATTCCAGCCCGTGAAGAAGCCGGCAGTGCCAGGCACAGGCAAGGAGAATCCGATTGATGCCTTCCTGAACGCGAAAATGCAGGTGAAAGGCGTACAGCCTTTTGGGCCGGCCAACCCACGCACCCTCATCCGCCGCGCCTTCATCGATCTCACCGGCTTGCCGCCCTCACCCGATGAGGTGGAGAGCTTCGTCAGCGACCAGCGTCCCGATGCCTACGCCCGCCTCGTGGACCGCCTGCTGGCTTCACCCCGTTATGGCGAACGATGGGGCCGCCATTGGCTCGATGTCGTGCGCTATGCCGATACCAGCGGCTATTCCAACGATTTTGAGCGCCCCAACGCATGGCGCTATCGCGACTATGTCATTCGCAGCTTCAACAGCGACAAGCCCTACAACCAGTTCATCCGCGAGCAGATCGCCGGCGATGAAATGGATCCGGCAAACGGCGAATACCGCATCGCCACAGGCTTCCTTCGTGCCGGTCCCTGGGAGCACACCGCAATGTCCGTGGAAGCCGTCACGCGGCAGATGTTTCTGGATGATGTGACCAACGCGGTCGGGCAGACCTTCCTCGGTCTGACGCTGGGATGCGCCCGCTGCCACGATCACAAGTTCGATCCGCTGCCCACCAAAGAGTATTACCAGGTGCAGGCCGTCTTCGCGACCACCGAATTTGCGCGGCCCAAGGTGCCGTTCCTCGCCGGCGAAAACACCAACGATCTCGAACTCGGCAAGTCGAACATGCGGTCTATCGCCGGGCAGACGCAAGCCAATCTGGATCGCCTCAAGCCGCGCCAGAGCGAACTGAAGGGGGAGGAGTATGAAGAGTTCAAGCTGTATCAGAAGCACATGCAGCTCTACAAGGAATCCCTCGATCGCTTCGAAGCCAAGGCGTTCAGCGTTTCCAGTGGCCCCATGGACGGCTTCACCGACGGCGGCCAGAACATCAAGTATCAGCCGCTGGCAAAGTATCGCCCGCCTTCCGTGCACATCCTCCCAGGCGGCAATGTGCAATCGCCGGCGGATCAGGTGGAGCCGGGGCTGATCGCCGTCGTGGGAAACCCTGTTGAGATCCCACGCACTATCGCCGGCCGCAGGCTCGCGCTAGCCGATTGGATTGCCGATGCGAAGAATCCACTCACCGCGCGAGTGATGGTGAATCGCATCTGGCAATACCACTTCGGCAGAGGGATCGCCGCCGATTCGAACAACTTCGGCAAGATGGGCGCCAAGCCTTCGCATCCCGAACTGCTCGACTGGCTGGCCGCCACATTCATCGAGCAGGGCTGGAGCGTGAAGGCCATGCACCGGCTCATCATGACGAGCGATGCCTACCGCCGCGCCACTGGGCCCGCCGATGAATTGCTGGCCGCGTTTCCCCCGCGCCGCGCCGAAGCCGAAGTGCTGCGCGACAGCATCCTCGCCGTCTCGGGCGAACTGAGTCTCGAAGCTGGTGGTCCCGGCGTATTTCCGCAGATCAACGAAGACGTGGTGCGCCAGCCGCGCCATGCGATGGGCTCTCTGCAGCCGGCCTATCACCCGTCGCCACTCAAGCGGCAGCGCAACCGCCGGACCATTTACACCTTCCAGCAGCGCAGCCTCATCGATCCGATGGTGGATGTCTTCAACGGGCCCAGCCTCGATCTGTCCTGCGAACGGCGCG
>CALFYN010000683.1 GCA_937952345.1 uncultured Acidobacteriota bacterium | reverse complement strand
ATGCCCCATAACAATACCCCAGCTATGCACCTAGTACATCGCCGGAGCATGCACAACGCTTTCCGTATAGAAATTCCGCATAAAACAAATATCATCCACGCATGTGGACAAATGCGGAAACATCGTCGATACCCACGCCCCCCATTGCCCGTGCCGTTTGAAGCTCCACGGCGAAGCCAGAATCGGAGTCGAGCCATCCGTAAACTGGCTCTGAATCTTCCCAAAACTCTCCGGCAGTTGCTTGCCTTCCCACTGCTTCAATCCCGGCTTCGGATCGAACGTGTCGATCTGGCTCGGCGCGCCCACCATGAATAGAAAAATCACCGACTTCGCCTTCGCCGGAAAATGCTGCGGCTTGGCCGCCAGCGGACTCACCCGCGCCGCCACGCCATCCCGCACCAGCAGGTTTTGCAGCGCCAGCGCGCCGAATCCGTTCGCCGCTCCACGCAGCACATCGCGACGTGTCCGCGCCGCGCGTAGATGATTAAGGAATGTAGACGAATTCATTGCGATTCAGCAGCGCTAAAGCGAAATCCTCCAGCGGCGCACCTTTCAAAAATTCCTGAGCCATCGTCATTTCCACCCCGCGCGGTAGCCGCGCCAGCGCCAGCTTATACGCCCGCCGCACCTGGCAACCCCTGTCCGCGGAACACTCCCTCGTCAACCGCCCGGCAAACCGCTGCGCCTGCTCCACCGCAAAATCCGAGTTCATCAGCGACAGCGCCTGCAGCGCGTGCGTGCTCACCGGACGCACCGGACACGAACTCATTGCATCCGGCTGGTCGAAATTCTGCAGCATCGGCAATCGCACGGTCCGCTTGTTCAGCAGATAAATGCTCCGCCGGTCATACTGCCGCGGATCCTCATCCACCGGCCACAAATTATCCGGCTCGCCTTCGGTAAAAATAATATCGTAAATCTCCGGCTCAATCGGCACTTTAATCGGCCGCCCGCCCATCTTCGTGTTCAAATGTCCGTTCACCGCCAGCATCGCATCGCGCAGAATCTCTCCATCCAGCCGCCGCCGGTTCATCCGCCAGTAATATTTGTTCTCCCCATCCATCGCCGACTTTGCCTTGTCATCCGCCGTCGCCTGCCGGTACGCGCTCGACGTCACAATCAGCCGGTCAATCGCCTTCACGCTCCACCCCTGCGCCATGAATTCCGTCGCCAGCCAGTCCAGCAACTGCGGATGCGAAGGCCGCGATCCCAGCGCTCCGAAATCGTTGCCCGTCTTCACCAGCCCCGATCCCATCCGAAACGCCCAGATCCGGTTCACCATCACCCGCGCCGTCAACGGATGCTCCTTTGACGAAAGCCACTTCGCCAGCGCCGCGCGCCGTCCGGAAACTCCAGTCGGAGCCGGCACATCCAATCCCGAGATCACCCGCGGAAAACCCGGTTCCACCGTCGCCAGTTTCATCCGGTGATCGCCCACTTTCAGAATGTGCGTCTCCGCCGCCTTCTCCATGTTCGTCACGGCAAAGGCCGTCCGCACCGGCGCAGGCTGCGTATAGGCCAGCTTGTGCAATTGCCGCCGCAACCCCGCGCGCCGAGCCTTCACATCCGCCGGCAACACCGCCAGCACCTCATCCCAAGACACCTTCAACTGCGCCTCGGCCTCGCGAGCCATCCGCTGCTGCTCCTTATCCCGCTTGTCCTTCGGCAATTCCAACGCCGCGCGAAACGGCCCCTCTAGCGTCTTGTACTTCTCCGCCCGCAACTGCTCCCGATACGGTTTCTCGATCTCCTTGATCTGATCCTCAATCGGTTTCAACCGCGCCTTGTACGCCGCCACCGCCGCTTCATGCGCCTTCTGCTCCGCCTCCGCTGCGATCACCTTGTCTTTCAAATCCGTCGTCGCCAGCAGCGCCTGCAGCTTGTAATAATCCGACTGCGGAATCGGATCGAACTTGTGGTTGTGGCACCGCGCGCACTGCATCGTCAAACCCAGGAACACGTTGCTTACCGCAGTCGTCATCTCCGTCAGCACTTCCTGCCGGTTCATCTCCTGGTCCTGATTCCCGCCGACAATATGAATCGGCCCAGCCCGATGAAAGCCGGTAGCAATCAACGCCTCGTTGTTGCCGGGAAACAATTCATCCCCGGCAATCTGCTCCTGAATAAACAAATCGTACGGCTTGTCATTCTGAAACGCACGCACCACATAATCGCGATACCGCCACGCATGCGGGCGCTCCGCATCCTGCTCAAACCCATTTGTATCCGCATACCGCGCAATATCCAGCCACCGCAACCCCAACCGCTCCCCATAATGCGGCGACCGCATCAATCGGTCCACCAGCTTCTCATAGGCATCGGGCGACGCATCCGCGACAAACAAATCCACCTCGCCCGGAGTCGGCGGCAACCCCGTCAAATCCAGCGTCACCCGCCGGATCAGCTTCTCCTTCTCCAACCCAGCCGAGGGAGTCAGCTTCTTCGATTGCATGGCGCTCAGCAAGAACGCATCAATCGGATTGCGGACCCAGGCATTGTGATGTTGCGGAACTTCAGGGCGCGTCGGTTTTCGGAAGGCCCAGAAATTGCGCCGAGGCGCAACCCAGGCATCATCCTTGGCATCGTCTTTGTAGCGATCAACCGCCAGAGCCGCCGCGGCGGCCGCCAGCAGGACCACGATGAATAGAGTTGTCCTTCTCACGGTGGATAAAGTCAATTATATGGCATACCTCCAGTTCCAATAACCCGCGGACGGCACGGATGCCGAAGGGATACCTTCGTGTCAAACATCCCACATTTTCGGTATTGTGGAAGTAAGGAGCTGCAATCATGACCATCGAGATCACGAGTCCCGATCTGGAAGCCTTGATCCGGCAGCGCATGCAGGCTGGGTCGTTTGAGAAGCCCGAAGACCTGATCAGAGAGGTTCTGCGATGCTCTCCACCGGACACCCGAACCGGCGCAGTTCTGATAGAGGCCATGCAGTCGTGCCCTTATCCCGACGTTGATATTGATCCGGAAGGCGTGGCATCGCCATTGGTGCGGGATGTCACCTTCTGATGGCATGGCTACTCGACACCAATGTCCTCTCCGAATTGCGCAAGCCGAAAGCGGAGAAGCGCGTTCTGGACTTCATCGCTTCCACGCCGATATCACAACTCTATGTGAGCGTCATAAGCCTGGCCGAGGTTCGCTACGGCATCGAACTCTGCGCGGATCCACAGAAACGCTCGGCTTTGGAGGATTGGCTAACGTTCAAAGTGCGCCCAATGTTCAATCCGCAGCGGACATTGTCAGTCACGGAGGACATTATTCTCAGATGGCGCATCATGCTGGAAGCGGGTCGCAGGATCGGGCATACTTTCTCTCAGCCGGATCTCATCATTGCTGCAACAGCAGCTCACCACTCGCTCACTGTCGTCAGCCGGGATCAGATTCACTACGAACGGGCTCGTGTTCCGGTATTG
>CALFYN010000682.1 GCA_937952345.1 uncultured Acidobacteriota bacterium | reverse complement strand
ATTCGCCAGCGGATGAGCGGCATCGATTGGGAAGCCATGATCGGCGGAAGCTGGCTGAACGCCGTGGGTGTGCTGATTCTGGTTGTGGGCATCGCGCTATTCCTCGGCTATGCGCTCACGCAATTCGGCCCGCTCGGCAAAGTGTCCATGGGTGTGGCGGTGAGCGCCGTGATGCTGATCGCCGGCATGGTCATTGAACGCAAGCCGGTGTACGTTGTGTTCGGCCGCGGCTTGCTGGCCGGCGGATGGGCGGCGCTGTATTTCACCACCTATGCGATGCACGCTCTGCCCGCGGCGCGTGTGGTGGAATCACCGGCGGTGGGTGGCATGCTGCTGCTGGCCGTTGCCTGCGGCATGATTGCCCATTCGCTGCGCTATCACTCCCAGGCGTTGACCCTGCTCGCGTATTTTTCGGCGTTCTTCGCCCTGCAGGTCGGGCCGATGACGTGGCTCTCCATCGCCGCCTGCATCCCGCTGTCGATTTCGCTGCTCACCATCAGCCGCACGCTCGGTTGGACGAACGTTCCCATATTCGGGCTTATTCTCACTTATTTCACCTTCGCCTTCCGATACCGGCCGCAGGAGCTCACGCCGCTCTACGGATCGGCGGCGTTGTTCACGTTCTGGGTGGCCTTCGAAGTGCACGATTTGCTGAAACTGCGGGCCGCGGCGCAACGCTCGCTCACGGAGTTGACGCTGTTCCCGTTGAATGCATTTCTGTTGATCGGCACATCGATGCTCACCTTGCCCGCGTCCACGCCGATTCAGTCCTCCTATTTCCTGGCAACGGCGGGGACGGTGTTCCTCATCAGCACGGTGCTGCGCATGCGCTGGAAGGCGGTGATCATGCCCGCGGCCAATCCCTTTGAGCGGATCCTGGCGGCCAGCCATCGCATCGCCATCGGTTTCGCGTCGGCCCTCTTTGCGGGGGCATTGATCCGGCGTTTCCCAACGGACCGCTCCGTCATCGGCCTGATGATGGAGGCGCAACTTCTGGTGCTGGCCGGCATGCGATTCGGCGATCGCTTCTTCTGCCACGTTGGCGCCGCGGTCTTCGCCATCCCTGTTTGGCTGATCTTCGTGGACAACCACAAATTCGGCCAGTTGCAGATTGGTGCGCACCAGTTCGATGGATGGGTTCCCTACACGGCGTTTCTCGCGCTGCAATATTATTTCAACCGCTGGATGACGCGCGGCGGCGCCTACTATACATGGGGCGCTCTGGCGTTGCTGATGGCCACAACCGGTGAGTTGTTGAACAATCACTGGACCGCCGCATCCTGGATCGCCATCGGTGTTGTGCTGATCGAGGTGCATCGCCGCAGCGGGTGGAACGAGTTTCTGTATCAGGCCGCCGTGGCCACCGCCTTCGGCTTCGTGGGCGCGATTGGCGTGAACGATTGGCCCGTTGCCGCTTGTGGCGCGGCGCTGCTCTATGTTGGCGCGTTGCGCTTGCGCGGCCTGCATCAGGACATTCTCTGTGCCATGGCCAGCATTCTGGCCGGCGTGGCGATGTGGCAAGGGCTTCCGGCGCCTGTGGTGGCAATGGGCTGGGGCCTGCTCGGCCTGCTGCTGATGGAGGTTGGCTACACGCTGGACCGCCGCTGGATCAAGCTGCAGGCGCATGCGCTCTGCGCGGCCGCCTTCGCCCGCGTCTTCGTCGCCAATTACCCGGTATTCTCCGAAACGGCGGGCATTTCGCACCGTGTGTGGACCGTGCTGCCCGTGATTGCACTGGCGTGGCATGGCTACCGCCGCAGCGAAGCTCTGTATGCCCGATTCTATTCCTGGGCCGGTGTGCTGATGCTGGGCTCGCTCATTCGTTTCGAGTTGGGCCGGGATTTCGCGGTGATCGGCTGGGCGGCGCTGATGCTGGCTCTGATCCATGCCGGACGAGCCTTCCAGGTCAAAGATTTCCTCTGGCAAGGTTATGCGCTGGCCGCGCTCACTTTCGCCCGCGGCTGGGCCACGAATTTCTCCTCCAGTATCGCCATGGCCGTCGCCGTCATCGCCTGCTTCCACCTGGCGCAATTCCGCCTCTCGCGCGAGCACCGCTTCGGGCGTCCGGCTATGGCGCTGATGGGCTCGGCGCTGCTCAGCATTCTGCTGTACTACGAAATCTCGGGCAGCTTGCTCACCATCGCCCTCGGCGCGCAGGCCGTCGGCATGCTGGTGGCCGGATTCGCCGCCCAGGAGCGCATCCTGCGCTTGTCGGGGCTCGCCATGTTCGGCATCTGCGTCATGAAGCTGTTCTTCTACGATCTGCGCAACCTCGAAACGCTGAGCCGCATTCTCTCGTTCATCGTGCTCGGCCTCGTGCTGATGGGCGCATCGTGGCTCTATATGCGGTTCAAAGACAAGATCCAGAGGTATCTCTAAATGAGCTCCCGCATCAGCGCCATCGTTGTCGCGGCGTTACTCACCGCCGGCGGCGCAGCCACCTGGATGGGCCATCCGGAGCGCGAAGTCAGCATGACCAGCGTCGGCGAGCTGTGGGGCGACGTCTTTCGCGATGCCGATCAACTCGGCCTGCAACTGACACGCGTGCCTGCCAAAGACGAAATGGAGCGCGGCGAACGAATGGCGCGAACCATCGTGCGCTCTTCCACGACGTCGCCGATGTGGGAAGTGTACGTCGATGCCGTGGGGCAATCGCTGGTGAAGCACGCCCGCCGCAAGGATATCCGTTACCGCTTCCATGTCATTGAAGCGCCCATCGAAAATGCGTTCGCCTTGCCAGGCGGGCAGGTGTTCATTTATACGGGACTGCTGGCGCGCATGCGAAGTGAGTCGGAACTGGCGGCTGTACTCGGCCACGAAATCGCGCACGTCGATTTGCGGCACTGCATTGAGCGCTATCAATACCGCATGCGTGTTCCCGGCGGGGCATTGCTCTCGCTTACGCAGGAGTTCATGCGCATCGGCTACGCACAGTATCAGGAAATGGAAGCGGACACAGCCGGGCTGCGCATGACGCTGGCGGCTGGCTATGACCCGCAGGCCACCATCGATCTGTTCTCGCGCGTATTTCGCGAGCGGTTGCGCCGCCAGCCGCCCCCCGATACGCCTCTCGAAGAACTGGCCTCTCTCACCGGATCGATGATGACGGATTATTTCCGCTCCCATCCACCGACAGGAGAACGGATGCGCCGGCTTGCCGCGCTCATCGAAGAATACCGGCGCGATCACCGCGGCCAGCGGTTCTATCGCGGCGTGGAGAATCTGCGGCGCAAGACGGCGCGCGGGCAACAGGAATACGAGGGAGAGTTCGTGCGGCTCTAGAATCCGGTCCACACGTGCGCGGCGAACTCACGAACACGCTGGAACCCCATGCGTTCATACAGCCGGATGGCCGGACTATTGGCGCTGGTCACCGTCAGGCTCACCCTGTGGCAGCCGTGCTCGCGGAACTCGCGCAGCGCGCGCCGCAGCAGTTCATAGCCGACCCCCATGCCCCGCGATTCCGGCGTGACGCAGATCTGCGTGATGTGTCCAACTCCCTCATTCACCAGGCTGCCGAGAACCAGGCCGCACGGCTGTCCCGTATCCTTGCGGAAGGCGATCGAGGAGGCCGGGCCAAAAAAGCGGCCGCATCCCGGGAATTGAATAATATTTCCCACAAATCGCCGCGCGCCGGGGATGGATTGATACTGGTCATTGATCTGGCTGTCGATGTGGCCGCGGTAGGAGTGGGCGATCATGTGCGCCGCCTCCTCATGCCGTTCCTCGCGCCAGGCCTCAAACAGCAGCAAATCCTCGGCCGGCGTCGCGCCATGTCCCCAGAAATCGCGCTCCCACACCATGAACGTGCGGCGGAACTCGTGCATGTGTTGTTCGAACACCATCGGCCGCGTCAGTGGGGATTCGAGCATGAGCAACTGCGATTCCACCCGCCGCACCGCGCACAGATTCACCAGTTCCTCCAGCACGGCCTGCAACAGGCTGTTCTCCCGCGAAAACGTGCGATGCTGCTTCATCACGTAGATATCGCCCACCAATCCCTTGCGATCTTCGGCGATGAAATAGGAATAGCCCGCCACGCGCCCGTCCACCAGTACGGCAAAGCCGCTCAAGGAGCGCAGATCGACGAATCGCATCACCAGGTCGGCGGACGGCGTGAAGTCCCAATCGAGCAGTTCGCGCCACGATTCGGTTTCTTCCCACAGCAGCGGGCGCAGGTCCGATCCGCTCAGATGGCGTAATTCGATCAGCTCCGTCTGCTGCGCCGCGGATAGAAAGGTAACGCTCATGCGGGCTATGGCTTCTTTGTGCCGTCGGCGGAACGGGCCAGGGGAGCGGCCGGCTTATCGTCGCCGTAGCTCGCCACCAGGTATTCGAGCAGCGTCTCGCGTTCCTTCACCGGCGCGCCCCAGCCCACCATCTTCGTGATCTCGCGGTCCCACTGCGCCCGGCTCAGGCGCTGGATGTGGGTGATGCGCATGCCATGGCAGGCCACGCAGGCACGCTTTTCCTCGGCGCGGCCTTTCTCGATCACCGCCGGGTCCGCGGCCATCGAGAATGCCGCCATGGCGAGAAAACAAATCAGCGGCTTCATGTTTTATCCCTCCACCATGACGCCGATGCGGTCCACGGCGTTCCACATGTACCCCGACGGATTCCATTCCGCTTCTACGGGCTGCACGCGTCCGGCTGCATCCGTGGCCCGCGCGCACAGCGTGTAGTAACCCTTCTTCGCCGGCCTCCAGTCGTGAGTAAAGGTGCGCCAGGCGAACTGGAAATTCTCGGCGCCCAGTTTCGCATCCACCCACTTTGCGCCGCCATCGGTGGAGACTTCGACGCGTGCGATCTTGTGCTCGCCGCCGAACGCCACGCCCATCACCGGCACCGGCCCAGTCTTGACCTTGGCTTTGTCCAGAGGCTTGCTGAAGAACGACGTCACCGCCATTCCCTCCAGCACTTCCATTTCTTCGGGCTTGGCCGAACCTCCCGGGCCGACGCTGAAGTTCGGATATTTGTATGCGGTGGCGAAATAGAATCCCTTGTCGGCTTCCACGCTGAGGTGCAGGTCGTTGACCCACTTCACCCAACTGGCGCCGTCCCATCCAGGCACGATCAGCCGCGCCGGAAAGCCGTGCAATTCCGGAATCGGCTGCCCGTTCATCTCCAACGCAATGATCGTCGACTCATGCATCAGCTTGCGCATCGGGACGCTGCGGATGAAATCCGGAGTCTTGCCCACGCCTACATCCATGCCGTTGGCCGTGCCGTACTTCGCCTCGGCCTTCACGCCCGCGCGCCGCAACAGATCGGCCACGCGCACGCCGCGCCACTCGGCATTGCCGATCGCGCCTTTGGTCCACTGCAGTCCGGGCACTTTCGGCTGGAAATAACCGCGCCCGTTGCCGGCGCATTCCAGCGTCGCCGGCACTTTGATTTGCGGCATTTTCCGTAAATCATCAAGCGATAGCGTCAGCGGCGAACCCACCAGCCCGTGCACCTTCAGCCGGTAGGACTGCGCGTCCACCTTCGGGCGGGGCAGATGCTGGCGCACGAAGAACCGGTCAATCGGCGTGATCCAGCTATCGAAGTATTCCACCGGAGTCTCCAGATCCTCCGGGAAGTCATTATGGACCAGCATCGGCCGCTTACCGGGGAATACGAGCGCCTGCTGCGCCCACGCCGGAAGCCCCGCCAACGCTGCGGGCATCATTCTCATCCAATTGCGGCGGGAGAGCATAACAGGCTTAGCGTAACACGGGAGTAGGGTATCAGCCCTGCTCCCGTTTGCCCGTCAGGACTTGCTGATGAAATCGCAACCGGCGGAACTGAATTCCACCAGGAGTTTATTGGGCGGCAGGTTCGCGCTGTCGCCGAACTGCACACCCACCGAGATGCCTAGCCCCCAGAGCACGAAGGGGTCCGCCGGAACTTCGAATCTCGGCCAGACGAAGGCCCCCTGTGGCGACAGGTTCACATCGTGCGAGGCGATCTTCTTCTCGCCATCGTAGACATGCACTGCCTTCACGGCCGCGCCAGGGCCCGTCCGGAAGCGGATCATCACCGATCCGGCCCGCAACCGCTTGTCCGAGGCAATGACCGGCGTCGGGATGGCGAAATGGAACCAGTTCGAGGTGAACGGCTTGCCGCGGACCTGCATGTAGTACCCCATCCTCTTCTGGGAATCCAGCCGCTCCGGGTATTCGACCTCCATGCTGTGGCCGTGCACCCACATGGCGTGCTCCAACTTCACGACGAACAGGTTCGCCGGGCCGGTATCGCCGCAAATGCCGTGCGCCCCTTCGGCGGGATAGTGATCCTGTTCGCACTTGTGCAAGATGTCGCCCATGTTCGCGGAGGTTGTCAGGACGTTCGTCCAGAAACACTTGCAGACCGCCTCCGATGGGCCGATGAGGAGATTGACAATGCCTCCAATAAAAGTGCGGGCCCCGGCGTTCATGACCGCGGATTTGAGGGGATCATTGTGCACCTGGCAGGAATTGAAGTACACAATGGCCGGCTTCACCGCTTTGCCGGCAACGCTGTTAAACCAGTCCTTATTGAGGAAGCCATCGGCCAGCACGATGCCAGTCGTGTTGCCGTGCCCAACGTTCACGAAGCCTTTCAGCCCACACGTCAGGTAGTTTCGATAGTTGGCCAGGCTCGCTTCGGCGCCCAGCAGAATCTTACATTTCATTCCGGCCGCGGCAGCCTCGGCGGCAATCGCTTCCACCGCCGCCTTCGCCGTTGCGATCTCAGGGACCGGAGTGCCAAGAACGATATCGTATGGGCACGCGTATTCCTCCTCTGTATATGCGAATCCACCTTCGGGCTCCTCTTCCTGTTCGCCGCTGTCGTCGTAGGACCAGGCGGTGCCTGTCACCTCCAGTTCCGCATCGACATCCACCTTCACCACTTCGGCCAGGTAAACGTCTTTCCGTAACAGGTAGGCAATCAGATATTGAGGCGTTCCGTCGGCTTTTCGCCGGATTTTCACATCCGCCCGATAGTATTCGGCGTCGCTCTTGGGCAGAACCTGCTTGCGAATAATATCCGCTACGCGAGGCTCATCGCCGGAATCGGCGCGCGCATACTGCTTGGGCGATCCGATGATCTTCACCTCGACCTTGTTGTTCATGACAATTCTCCTTTACATAGGCATGTTGCTGTTCCTTGTCCTTGACCGGGTGGAGTGGCCCCCATCGTCGCACAATCATTGATACGGATTCACGGCGCCGTGGGGGCATCCGTTCCCGTAAATCTCAATCCATCAAAACAGTGGCGAGCGTCTGGCCCTTCCGTGGCGATGGCGCGGCAATGGGCGGAACAGGTACCGGCGCAGCCTCCACGGCCACGGCGAAGATGTATACGCCTTTCTTCCACGTCTCGGCCCGGATGGGGACGACGTTGATGTGATAAAAGCCGGGCAACCGCCCGGATATGACGCTCTTGATGTCGACAAGCGCACCGCCTGGCCCGACAATCATCGGATCCACCTTGAAATTGCCCACGCCGAGGCCGGTGACGGGTTCACCGTCGGCGTCCGTGACGGAGACGACGATGTAGTTCGGCTGCCGGTTTCCGGGGGCTGCAATCGTGTCCTCGGAGAAAGCGGCCACAATTAAACGTGCCATGATAGAAACCTCCTCGGAGAGCGGCCGCTGCTTCCCGAATCGGCTTGGAAACGCCCATGCGGCCGATGCCTCCCTCGCCCGCACCTGCGAAGAGCAATGGGCAATTGGGTTCCCTCGCAGGAAGTATCGCTCCATTGGCCGCCCGGGTCAATCCCTATTTTTCGTGTTTTCGGAAATTTCCCCGATTTCAAACTCGGAATGGAGAGTGCAAGCTCAGCGCGCCAGCCACTTCGCTTCCACCCAGATCGCCAACAGCAGGAAGAACACCGCGATGGAGCCGACCAGCGGAAGCGCCATGATCACCCCGATTCCCAGCCACTCCGCCCAGAAGCCGAGCGACGCCGCCGACAGCAACCCCCCCGTCACCGCAAACGAAAACAACCCGTTGAACAAGCCCGGATGATAGTACGGAAAACGGTCCCCGATTTTCTCCACCACCAGCGGATAAATGGCCGCAAAGCCGCCCCCGATCATCAGCAACGCCACTCCCGCGCCGGTTTTGTTGTTCGTCATGCTCAGAATGAGGCAGCCGAGCATCGCCGAAACCACACTCCCCAACAGCAGCCGGCCATGCCGCACCACGGGAAGCACGGCTTGCATCAGCGCCCGTCCCACGGTGAGCGCCAGCCAGTACAGGGCCAGCAGCCAGAGCGCGGTATCGGGCCCCACGCCCAGCCGTTGCGCCAGAAACAGCGGCCCCCAACCCGCAATCGCCCACTCATTGCCAAACTGAAAGAACAGCAGCAAGGCGAACAGAATCGCCGCGGGGCTTTTGAAATCAGCGTAGGCCTGGCGCACCGAAGCCTGCGCCGGACGCGGCTCGGCGGTCAGCCTCGTGCGCCCGTAATGCCCTGCCAGGAAAGCCGGAATCATCCCCAGGAAGATCAGAATCGCGCCGGTGGTGTACACATAATAGGTTCCCGCCACCATCACCGCCGATGCCAGGCAACCCAGGCCGAACAGCAGCCCCGAAAGATTCAGCGTCGCCGCCCGGTCCCGCTGATACACCGGCGACACCAGCGTGAACACCGCCGCGTTCAGAATCCCCGCCGCAGTGCCGCTCAGGAACACCCCCGCCAGCCGCCATCCCTCCCCCTTCGGCGGACCCACCGCCGCCAAGAAGAAGAACGCCGCCGCCGCCAGCGCCGGAGCCAGCGTCATCACGAATCGCAGACTCCGCTCCCGCAGCAGCCACTGGCTCAAGGGCACCGAAAGCAGCATGCCGCCGTTCAGCGAAAGGAAGAAATACCCCACCCGGGCGTAATCCGTGTGCAGGTGATAGCCCCACGCCGGCAGCATCGCCCCCAGAAACCCCATCAGGATTCCCGACAGAAAAAACCCGCCCAGCGCATTGCGTGCCGCAACCGCCGGAGTCTGTACGGGAATGGGAGCCATCGTTGGAGCCACTCTGTGCAATTCTACTTCTTTTGGAAGAGCAAGGTTAGCCTCGCTCCCAGAAACCACAGAAGCACCTCCCCACACATACCTGTTTTCAACAACTTAACCTGTGGCTAGCCAATTGCATAAAGGGGGCAGGGTTGATTAGAGGTATTCTCCGCTTTCGGTGGTGGCAGTTGCCTCCGGCCGAACGGTTCTCCATACCCGGTACGTTCTGTACCGGGTTTTTTCTTTGCTACACTATCTTCTTTCGGTTCCCCTCCGCATGACCACCCTTTACGCCAAATGGATCGATCAGTGGGAGTACAAGCTTGCCACCGCAGATACGAATCGAGTCGTCCGCCCCTTTGAATGGGGTTCGGAATGGCTGCTCGATTCCGTTCCGGAAGGCGCGGAACGCGAGAAAATGCTGCATTATGTGGATGATGCGGTGCATCATTCCGACCGTTTCTTCACCGGCCCGGCGCCCACGGATTACCGCCTCAACGGCTCCCTGCTCACCTTCACCAGCGCCCTCGAATCCCGCTATCCCGAAAACAATACGGTCCACGCCGATTTCTTCCCCACGCCGGAAGACCGCGGCCGCGCGGTCGTCGTTCTGCCGCAATGGAATTCCGACGTCAACGGCCACGTCGGCCTGTGTAAACTGCTGAATAAATTCGGCATTACCGCGCTCCGCATGAGCATGGCGTATCATGACCGGCGCATGCCCGCCGAACTGCAGCGCGCCGATTATCACGTATCGTCGAACATCGGCCGCACCATCCACGCCTGCCGCCAATCGGTGCTCGACATCAAATCCTGCCTCACCTGGCTCGAACAGCGCGGCTACAAGCGTCTGGCGATTCTCGGCACCAGCCTCGGTTCCTGCATGGCCTTTATCACCGCCGCTCACGACAAGCGCGTCAAGTGCGGCGTTTTCAATCACGTTTCCATGTACTTCTCAGACGTCGTGTGGACAGGCCTCTCCACCCAGCACGTGCGCAAGGGCGTTGAATCGCACCTCACCCAGGAGCAACTGCGCCGCTATTGGGCCGTGGTCAGCCCCGCCACCTACCTGGACCGGCTCCAGGATCGCGACATGCAAGCCCTTTTGGTGTGGGCCAAATACGACACCACCTTCCTGCCGGAATTCTCCAAGCAGGTGCTGCACGCCTTCCGCGAACGCAACTTCCCGCACAAGGTTTTCACCCTTCCCTGCGCCCATTACACCACCGGCCGGTTCCCCTTCAATTGGATGGATGGACTGGCAATGTGTCGATTCCTGCGCAAGCACCTGTAGCCTTTTTCACAGCCATACAAAATCTTGTAGCCGCCTTGCCAAATTTTCGTTGACAGGCGGCCGAACCGGATTTACTATGGTCGTATCACTGAGAAAGGAGGTGGTCCAGTCTAACATATGAGTACTGGTAGTAGATCTTATTCCACGCGCGAGGTGGTCGACTGTTGAGTCGACTGCTCCTACGTAGCTGGCAACGTTCAGTGGCGAGGCCTAAGTTCCTGTGGACCGGCCACCTCTGCGCGAGAGTAGAAAACCAGCGATAGCCAACGGTTTTCTTCCTACGGCTATGGAAAAACCCCGCTTGAGCCTGTGGGCTTGGGCGGGGTTTTTCACGTTATGTCACCCTCTTTTCGCCGAATGGCAGTTTGCGAAGACTCCATTACGTGCAAACTTGCGTGGCGTTGCCGCCGTCAGCCGCCAGGTGGTTTGGGCCGGCGGGACGAATGGGACAGTGGTCCGCAGCGTGGACGGCGGTGTGAACTTCTTTACCCGTCCCGTGCCTGGAGGCGAATCGCTCGATTTTCGCGACATTGAAGCTTTCTCCGCCGGCACAGCCTACCTGATGAGCGCCGGACCCGGCGGCGCTTCCCGCATATACAAAACAGAAGACGGTGGCGAGCGCTGGCATCTGCTGCTCACCAACCCCGACCAGGATGGCTTTTTCGATGCCATAGCCTTTTGGGATGAACGCCGCGGGCTCGTTTTAGGGGATCCGGTCGATGGCCGGTTCGTCATTCGCCGGACGGAAGACGGAGGCGCAACCTGGCAAACCGTGGCGGCGGCGAGCATGCCCCCGGCCCGTCCCGAAGAAGCGGCTTTCGCCGCCAGCGGAACCTGCCTCACCGTAGCCCCCGGCGGACTCGCCTGGTTCGTGACGGGCGGCAAGGGCGGCGGACGGGTCTTCCACTCCCGCGACGGAGGTCGTTCCTGGACCGTCACCACGACGGACATACCCCACCCCACTCCCTCGAGCGGACTGTTTTCCATTGCCGCCAACGCATCCGGTTGGGTCGCCGCCGGCGGCGACTACCGGCAGGAGACTAGCGGCGCGGGGAACCTCGCGCTCTCGGCATCCCCGGTGAAATCCGCGCCCCCGATCTTCCTCTCCGCCGTGGCGCCACGCACCGGGAAGGATTGGATCGCCGTTGGCCCGCGCGGCACGTTCCTATCGGCTGACGGCGGCCAGTCCTGGAGCGAGGCTGCCGAAGACGGCTTCCACGCGATCTCGCGTGCCCCCGACGGCGCCCTGTTCGCCGCTGGCGCCCGCGGCCGCATCGCCCGCTGGGTGGACTGACCCCAGGTGCACCCCTTCCGCAACCGGACTGTGATACGATCCGGCCATGAGGATTTTCGCTCTTTTTATCTTAAATACGGTGTGCGTCTTTGCGCAGTCCATCACAGGCTCCCTAACGGGCGTGGTGACCGATCCCACCGAGGCGGCCGTTCCCAAGGCAGCCGTCATCCTTCGCCAAAACGCGACCAACGCGGAGCGAACCGCCGAAACCAACGAAGCGGGCCGATTCTTCTTCGGCTCCCTGCAGCCCGGCGCATATACCCTATCCATCGAAGCCGCCGGATTCCGGCGGCTGGAACGCACCAACGTGAACGTGCCTGCCGCCGAAACGGTAAGCCTGAGCGACCTGCGGTTGACCGTCGGCCAGGTCAGCGACTCCGTCGAGGTGCAGGCGCAGGCCGCCGTCGTGCAATCGCAAACCGCCGAGCGCGCCGGCGTCCTGACCGGCTCGCAGGTGGAGAACCTGGCCATTCGCGGCCGCAACGTGACCTCGCTCGTATCCTTGCTGCCCGGCGTCGTCGACCTCGACAACTCCGAAAACCTCGCCGTGAACTGGAACTTCAACGTGCAGGGCAACCGCCGCAACACCAACAACCTCACCATCGATGGCGCCACCGTCAACGCCATCGGCAATAACTTCAACTCCGTCGTCGCCGTGTCCATGGACGCCGTCGCCGAAGTGAAGGTGCTGCTTTCGAACTACCAGGCCGAGTACGGCCGCATGTCCGGCGCCAACGTCTCCATCGTTACCAAATCCGGAACGAAGGATTTGCACGGGCTGGTCAGCTATTTCAAACGCAATGAAGCCCTCAATGCCAACGATTTTTTCAATAACCGCCTCGGCCGCGCACGCCCGCGCTACCGCTTCGATACGTGGAACTACAACCTCGGCGGGCCCATCCCGCTGCCCGGAGGACGACTGAAGGACAAGCTGTTCTTCTTCTGGAGCCAGGAGTTCTGGCCCCTGTCGGTGCCGACCGCGCTCGCGCAACGCACCACGCCCACCGAACTCGAGCGGCAGGGCAACTTCTCCCAGTCCATCGACGTGAACAATGCACTGATCGTCATCCGCGATCCGTTCAACAACCGCACCCCCTTCGCCGGTAACATCATTCCGGCGAGCCGCATCGACGCCAACGGCCGCGCGCTGCTCAATTTCCTTCCCACTCCCAATTTCACTGACCGCGGCATCTCGCGCGGGCAGTTCAACTACATCTTTCAGGATGTGGTGGACCAGCCCAAGCGCACCGATACCCTGAAACTCGACTACAACGTCACTCCCTCCGACATCGTCACCTTCTCCTACAGCGCCCGCAACGACATCAACGACGGTAAAGTCGGTATCCCCGCCGGGACGGGCAACTACGATGTCTTCCGCCAGCGGTCGGAGAACCTCGGCAAGCTCTTCCTGGGCCGCTACCAGAAGATCATTTCCCCCACCTTGATCAACGAGTTCAACGGCAGCTACTCCACTCGCCCGCTCAACAACTCCATCAGCGACGATGCGCTCGCCTCCATCCAGCGCGACAAGGTCGGCTTCGCACTCGGGCAGTTGTATCCGTCCAGCAATCCGCTCAACCTCATTCCGAACATGTCCTTCGGCGGCGTCCCGAACGCGATCGCCGTGAGCATGGACGGGCGCACACCCTTGACGACGACGCACGAAATCATCTCCATTTCGAACAATTTGACCAAAACGTTCACCTCGCACACCTTGAAGATGGGCGTCTATTATGATCGCCTGTGGGCGGACAATCAACCGACTGCCGGCGCATTCAACGGATCGTTCAACTTCGCCCGCAACGTGAACAACCCGCTCGACACGCAGTATGCATTTTCCAACGCGGTTCTCGGCGTATATAACCAGTACGATGAGCCCACGGCGCGCGCGTTTCCCGTGAACTACGCCACCAACACCGAGTGGTTCGTGCAGGATAACTGGAAGGTGAGCCGCAAGTTTACCCTCGATTACGGCGTACGCTTCCATTACCTGCCGCAGTCCTGGATTGCTGGAGATGGGCTGGCGGGCTTCCGCGCCGATGCGTTCGACCAGGGGCAGGCGGTACGGCTGATTGAGCCGTTCCGGCAGGGCAATGCCCGCGTGGGCCGCAACCCGAACACGGGCGAGACGGTGCCGGGAGCGCTGATCGGTTCCATTGCTCCCGGGCGTGGCAACCCCGCCAACGGCATGGTGTCGCCCCTCACCGACCCCAGCATTCCACGTTCTCTGATGAAAGAGCCGGGCGTGCAACTGGCCCCGCGCGTGGGCTTCGCCTATGACGTGTCAGGCAATGGAAAAACGGCGATCCGCGGCGGCTTCGGCCTGTTCTATAACCGCATGTCGCATGGCGTGGTGCTGACAAGTTTTGCCGCCCAACCTCCCATCATCAACCTGCCGACGCTCTTCTTCGGCACGATGTCCACCTTGCGAGATGCCACCGGCGTGCTGTTTCCCGCCAACGTGCTGGGGCTCGATCCGAACGCGAAAATCCCGCGCGTAATGAACTTTTCTCTCTCCGTACAGCGCGACATCGGCTTCGGCACCATCATCGACATGGGCTATTCGGGCTCGCTTGGCCGGAATCTGCTGTGGCAGCGCAACCTGAACGCCATCCCAC
>CALFYN010000681.1 GCA_937952345.1 uncultured Acidobacteriota bacterium | reverse complement strand
TAGCAGAGCCACAGGAACCACGGCTTATCCTGGGGCCGGTCTTTGCCTTTGATCAGATCGATCGCCCAATCGGTGTACTGATCCGTGGTGTAGCGTTTCAGAACTTCGGTCTTGCCGCCGTGGTAGGTGATGGGCTGATCGAAATAGTAGTTCTGATTGGTTTCCGGGAACTTCGGGCGATTCCAGACGAGTTGAAAATCCCAGTCACGGCCGTAGCCGGTATCGGCGCCGGTGTGCCATTTGCCGATGTGGGCCGTGAAGTAGCCGTTATTGCGGAAGACCTTCGGCCAGAACGGGCACTTTTCCGGATCGTAGGAACTGCCCGGGTACTCGCCGTCCATGCGCATCGATTCGATACCGAAGGTGTGACGTCCAGTGAGGAGGGTAGCGCGCGCGGGCATACACCAAGCCCCGTTGTAAGCGGCGGTGAAGCGCACGCCCTGTGCGGCCAGCCGGTCAAAAGCGGGTGTCCGCACCCAGGGGTAAGCTTCTTTGTAGCAACTGAGCGTGCGGTGCGAGTGGTCATCCGTGTAGATGAGCAGGATATTGGGACGCTGCGACGTTGCTGGAGCGGCAGTGGCGGCCGCCGCGGATGCTGCCAGGCAGAGAATTTCGCGGCGGCTTCGTTCAGGGATGAAGGACATCAAGAAACTCCTTGCGCTGGCGATAGCGAAAACGTTTTCTCAACGACAATATCCTAGCCTCGTGTTGCTGTCAACCCACTGGTCTCGACCGCTTGCTGCTACTGCCCGATTTCCACACGAAGGAGGCGGAACGCCCCCGGTGCGACTTCCACCTTGCAGCCGCTGCTGCCGGCGGCAAGCGATTCGCCAGTGACCATGTCGGTGACTCGCCGCAGGGGAACGCCGGAGGACGTAAGGGTCGTGCTGATTCCTTGTGGCGCGAGGTAGCCGGGATCGAGCAGGAGCGCGGTATAGGCGCCATCCGCACCGCGCTGCACCACCAGGCTTGTACCCGGCGCGCTGAACGGGAAACCCGCGGCTCCCTGTTGGAGAAGGCTTCTGACGTGGCTCGCGGCGATGGCCGATTGCTGCCATTGTCCGGCCAGCCGAACGAGTTCTCCGTCGGTCTCAATGGCAAGGGCGCCGGCCGTCAGTTCCGTTGCCGCGGGAAGCACAGGCACCCAGCCATACGGTGTCCGGGGGGATACCGAGCGCACGTTCCAGTCTTCACCGTAGGCGAGCCGCGGGAAGGCATCTTCGGGATAGGGTTCGAAGAGGTATCGAGCCGCAATGAAGCCGCGGCGCAGGGCATCGGTGTTGCGCTCGTAGTAGGGATAGGCGACCTTGCGACCTTCCGCCTTGCCTTGCTCCAGAGCCGGATGGAAGGAACGGATCACGGCGGCACGATTGAGATTCAGCGGCTCCGCGCCCGGGGTGAGGAAGTTCTTCCGGATCAGTTCGTAGACGAGTTCGCGGTGGCGGTTCGCCAGCGGCACAACGCCCTGGCGCGGATCACGCTGCAGATAGGTCTGTCCGCCTTCGATGTGTATCCATGTGCCACCGAGAGCCACACCCATCAGTTCGAGTCGCAGGATGATGTCGGACGGGCAGACGTAAGTGGGCGATACGTCGCGAATGCCGCGCGGGTAGCGCCCCCATTCATGCCAGTTCCAGAACTGTGTCGACATGCCGAACTCGCGGACAAGTCCGGCGGCCTTCAGCCCCAGCATTCCGCCGAGTTGAATCTCCGGCTGATAGGGCTGGTTGGTGGACCAGATGGGCACGGTGGCCTCGCGGTGTTCGGGGCGGAAGAGCACGTTGAAGACTTCGGGATCGGAAGGCAGCAGGCCCCAGACGTCGTGCTTCTCCTTGAAGATCATCTTCATGCCGTGCGCGGCGCAAAAGTCGAGTGCCTCGCCGGTCCAATTGAGGACGTCTTTATAGAGGGGCGAGTAGAGCGTTTCGAGGTTCTCGGCGATGTAGAGGAAGCGAAACATTCGTGGGGCTACCTGTTTGCTGCGGCGGATGGCCTCGCGCGTGATCCACACCTGGCCACCATGGGTGGCGAAATAGCCGAAGGGAATCCCCACTTTCTCGAACAAAGCAGCACGTTCCACGATCTGGTCCGTGGTCATTTTCTGTCCCCGCTCGTGGCCGAGCAGGTCGCTGGCCTCGTACATCACCAGATATTCAATGGAAGGCGTCTCGAGTTTTTTCAATGCCGCCGCATACTCGCGCAGGGTGGCTTCGGGCACGCGGGCGAATTCGCTTAGCGCCATGAAGACCTTGACGCGTTCGGAAGTTCGTGACGGTAGCGTGGGCCGGGCTTTCACGGATGCGTGGAGTTGTTCCAGATGCTTCTCCTGATCCGGTGTCTGGAACGTCTTGAGTTCGTCTGGCTTACCGTAGTCGAGCCTGTAGTATGAGGGATGCCGGAAGCGGGAGGAGGAAAGGAAGATACGAGGCGCCGGTCCCGCCCAGTGGGCGATGTCGGGGCTGTTGATTCCATCCGGCGCCCACATTTCCCAGTACTCGCTTTCGCGGCCATCACGGCTCTGATACAGCGTCACGCCGCTCGCGTTGATCACGCTGACGACGTGCAGTCCCACCACGACTGTCTCTTTGCCCGGCGCTTTGGTGTCGAAGTCTCCGCTGGCGATGAAGGCGCTGGCGCCGGTGCCTGTAGTGCGGAGTGAGACCGATACGGGGGTATCCCACAGAGTCTTGCCGCCGTCGTGCGCGGCAAGTCCATACTGCGCCCCGCGCTGGAAGAGCGCCACGATCGAGGGTGAGCCGCTGTTATCAATGTCGGCCACCTGGAACTGCTCGAGCAGTGCGTCGTTGACGGTGAACTGCTGCAAGTCGTTACCGCTTTGGCCGTAGATGGTGAACTCGGTGCTGGGGCCGCCAACGACCAATTCCAAACCGCCACCCTGCTGCCAATCGGCGAAGGTGAAACTTCGGAGCAAGCGGTTCTTGGCCCAACGTCTGCGAGCCATGCGATCGTAAACCGCGACACCGGCCGCAACGCCGGACCCTGCACGCTGGTTGTCGACGCTGACGGCGATCTCCGGGAGCCGGTCGCCATCGAGATCGCCCACCGCCAGCCGCTCCGGTCCACGAACACTGTCGAATGTGAGTACAGTGTCGCCGCGAAGATTGACTGCTCGCAGTGGCAGCTTTGGATCCACCGATGTATAGAGCACTTCCTTCACGCCATCGCCATTGAGGTCGGCTGCGGCGAATTGATAGACCAGCGCACCGGCGTGGAAGCTCACACGTTCGGCGCCGCCCTCTTGGCGCACCGTCACCTTACCGTCGACATCGCAGCCGATGATTTCTACGTGGCCATCGCCATCGAGGTCATCGGCGAACAACTCCCAGAAGGGGCGTTCGACCGCGTGCTGCGTGACGGCGAATCCCGCGCCCAACGAGAACTGGGTGCGGGGCTTGGCTGGAACCGGGGCTTCCGCCTTTTGCACGATGAGATCGGCGAAGCGGCATGTGCCATCGAGTACGGAAAGGAGGACGCGCAGGGTCTTGGTTCCTGGGGCATGCGGATGGTGCCTGCGTGCCGGGTCCAGCGCGAGCCCTGGATTCTGGTTGGGGTTTGGATGGCGAGCGTGCGCCCGGCAGCATCCATCGCGACGAGTCCGAGGGAGGCACGCATCATGCCTTCGCCTCGTGTCCGCACCGACCATGCAAACCAGGAGTGTCCGCCGGTTGGGATGTCCTGGAAGAGGGAGGCGTCGAGGTCGATGACCGGGTTGGTGATGGCGACCGACTTCTGCTCCGGCGACAACGACACCTTACCCACGCGCGACAGATGATCGTTCCGCTTCCAGTGGTCGAGCGATGCGAAGTCTCCGTCGCGGAGCAGACTGGTTGTCTGCCCCATCGCGGAGAGAGCGCCAAAGAGAAGGGCGAGTGGACGGAGCCAGCGAGTTACCGTGATCGCCTCGGCCATGTCTCCGACATCGAGCGGCTTCAAGCACATGAGTTTCGCACCTCGCGAAATCGAAATTGACCTACTCCGGAACCAGCCAGGCGTTCACCGTGGCGGGCGCCTTCGGGAGGAACCGCCAGCGCATTTTTCCATGCCCTGTCGGCGAAGCCGGGGTGTACAGCCTCGCCGCCTCGACGTTCACCGTCTCCAACACATTCCATTGCGAGGCGCCGGGATTCCAGATCAAGGCTTCGAGTGTCCCCGCCTGATCGCTCTGGAAATAGGCGCGGAACCGCAGGCGGTCGGGTTCGAGGATTCTACTGTTCATTCCGGCTGCTGTGACTTTCTGGTTTTGCCAGACCACCACCGGCTGGTAGACCGACCGCTTCGGGGCCCGAATGAGGCCAATTCCTCCGCGCCCCGTGCCGTAGTAAAGGTAGAGCCACTCCTCGTCGGCTTCGACCACCCAAGGGTGGAGCCCACCGGCCTCATAGTCCTGGTTGTTGTAGAAAGCCCGCCGGCCCAGCGTAATCCAGCGGTCCAACGAAAGTCCCACCGCCGGCGTGGTATCGCGCGAATCCAGTTCGAAGCTAAGCGCCGTCCAGATGTTGCCAGTTCGAATCACACCCCGAATCGTCTGGCCGCTTTCGTGGTGATCCCCTGTTGCGCGCGTGTACAATCCGCTGTGGATCGCCACCGGCGCCTTCGTCCTTCGCCAGGCAATCCCATCCTCGCTCTCCGCCAACCCGTTCCATTGTCCATGCAAGCCGAACGCAGTGTAGATCATGCGCCAGGGAGTACTCTTTTCCTCCGGGAAGAAGAATACCTTCGCGGCATCCACGCCTCCGCCGCCGGCCTGCTGGTGCTCATTGATCGCCGGCGGATCCGGCCCGAGGACCGCGCCGGGCTTGCCATCCACGTTGCCCTGCCGGGTCCAGCGAATCCCATCTTCCGACGTGATGAGCGCGATGTACTTCATCTTCGGCTTGGGGAATTTGCCGGTTGCCGGATCTTTAAACACATGCCCGGGAGCCCAATAGTAGAGGTAGTAGCGGCCGTTCACCTGCAGCACGCTGGTTGGCGAAATGAATCCCTCTTCCCAAGATTCGGTGGGCCGGTAAACGGGGTTGCCCGCGTACTTGGTCCAGTGCACGCCGTCCTTTGATGTCGCCAGTCCGAGCGCGCGGTTGGACCCGGAACTCGAATACCACATCCTCCACTGATCCGGCCCACTGCGTAACACCGCCACGCGGTTAATGCCGTTTTCATCCCAGGACCCCTTGGGGCCGGGCGTGAGGACCGGGTTGTTGGGGTGCTTGTAGTTGTTGAGATTGACGCTGAGGAACGGAACCGTCTCAGCCAACCGGAGGGCGGAGGCGACATCGAGCCCTGACGACGACGCGGCGTCCTGCCCCCATGCCAGCCATCCGTAAACGAATGCCCCCGCCAACAACGCACCGATCCTTTTCTGATTGCGCATCAATGCTGGTTCCTCTCCGAGTTAATCTCTGACGCTAGTGCTGCACCTACCGCGGGTCGGCCTTTCGGAAATCGAAGACCGACGCCGCGACGCTCGCTCCAATGACTTCGATCCGCCGCAGATCGCGAGTACCCAAGCCAGCGTCTTCGGCCAATCGCATGGTGTTGTCCCTGGTTTCAAACGGCGGCGTGCCGCGATCGGCCATCGGGTCGTAGCCCATCAGTGAAGTGCACACGGCGTCGGTGGCAACGCAATTGACGCCCGCGATCAGCAAGCCCGGTTTCAGGTGCTTGGTGTCGCGGCGCGGCGTAGGCCCTCTTGTGATGGTCTCGATCCCGTCGATAATGGCGAGGTCAATGGGGCGGGCCCTGGCGACATCAACGATGATGCGGGGAATGCGATACCCTGCCTCGCGCGGAGACGCTGGATGCTTCTCTTTCCACCCGGACGGATTGCGCGCACCGCTATGCATGATGCCACGCCCGCCGCGAGGCCACTTGCTTGGCTCCTTCTCGCCGGCGCCGTCGCCGTAGATCGTCGCAGGGAGGCATCCGAACAGGTTCTTGATCGACAGTGTCACCCCCGCCGCCGGACTCTCCTTGAGCTTTGCCAGCGACACGAAGATATCGCAGTCCGCGTAGGCGCGATTCATATCGTAGCCGTCGAACATGTAACCGCCATCCGGCACGTGGAAGCGGGAATAGTGTTTGGCGGGCCCGAGAAAGTTCGTGTTCTCGAACTCCACGCGCCTGGCGGCGCTGGTGAACAGGCGCGGATCCCAATCGGCCCAACTCATGAACTCCTCGAGCGGTTCGACGGTAGACCACGGGCTCTCGAGCAGGCGCAGGCGATGGGCTCCGGCGCGATCCATCAAGTGCAGCACGGCGGCAATCACGTCGGGATGCACCCACTGCGCGCGTCCGGCGGGAACATGGTGAATGCGGGCATCGGCGCGTCCGGTAAGGTTGAGCTTGATCGCCACGGTCTTGCCCTTGACGATGCGCCCCAATCCGCCCAACTGATCGAACATGACTTGCAGTTGGGGTAGAACGCCAGAACCGTATTCCGGGCACTTGGCCACAGCCACCGGAGCCGTTGGTGCGAGTGCGTACGCCCGCCGTGCGATGCACAATGAGGCGGTGGCGCCAGTGGCCAGGAATCCGCGCCTCGAGCCGTCAGCGATCGACATGATCCTCCTCCTTTCCTGCATGCAGGTCCACGGTTCCGCAGATGGCGAAATGCGGCAGATAGACAGCAGTACGTCCATATTCGACAGCCACCGGAACCTCCTTGACCGCCGGACTCGTCAACGAACGAAACAACGCCGTCCTGTAGCGGTTGTAAAGAGTCAATGTCACCGGGTTGAGAGCACGCTGGTGCGAATAGCTGACCAACTGGAGCCTTGCATGGCGTCCATCCGCCGATGCCGTGTAGGTGATGTTCATAGCGCCGGCATTGGCATGCCGGATCAGGTCGTTGGCGCGGCCGAGAAGAACGTGGGCATCCGCGGCAACACGCCAGGGATCGTCGAAGTCTTCGGTGGAGACGGCGACCCTTCCCTTGCCGGCGGAACGCAAATCATATTCCAGGCCAGCGACGGGCGCCATGGCTTTGCCCAGTTTCGGGTCAGCGGTACGAGCGGTCACCAGCGTTCCTCCCGCATGGACGAAGGCCGCAAGTGCCTGTGCCCAAGCCGGCGGGAGGGGTTGCGCGTCGAGATAAATCACCAGGCGCAGACTTCCCAACGGCGGTGGCGCGCCGGTCTTCATGAAAATGCGCACGGGCACGTACTCGCGGGCGATCAGGTTCAGGAACTCGTGACCCATGAACTCGTTGTCGCCCGCGAAATCCGAGAGCACCCCCATGCGCGCGCCGTTCCCGGGAAGTTCCGGAAACGAAGGGGTCTCGCGATAGAATGCAACTGCCTGCGCGATCGCTTTCCAGGTCTGCTGTGCGGCGATGTTTCCTTTTGCCAATCCGGTGCTCAACTCGCGATCGAGCTGCACCACCCAACGTCCACCGTTGGCTTCGCAGTCGGCAATGGCGATCTGGTAAGCCGCGCCGCGGACAACTTCGTTTGGCGGGAAGCTGAAGCGAACCCAGGGCAGCTTTCCGGGGGACTGCGCATGGGCAAGGCGAATGCGCCAACCGTTGGAGTCGATCCAGGGAAGGCCCGTTGGGCCTGCTTCGGTTGAGGTAGGGTCCTCTCTTGCCCGTACCACCCTGGCCCAGACGCCGTCGCTGATGAGTGTGACGCCAGATGGCACGGCCAGGGTTTCGCCCTGCTGCTGGATGACGTGCAGGCCGGACTGTTTAGCGGCGGCGGCGACCGTTGGGGCGCTGCGATCCAGCACAAGGCAGTCGAAGGCCTTGTCGCGGGAGATGAGGGAGAGCATCTCGGGGCCCCAATCGCGGGGCCAGGAGAGCGGTCGAAGATGTATGCCTGCCTGAGCGTTCTCCATGGGGACTCGTCAGCGCTTTGCGAAAACGTTCTCTCGACTGTATAGTTTGAAACTACTACCCCGCCTACCCGCTGTCAACCCCCAACCTGTGCCTTGAGCGCGCCTATCACTTGCGCGCCTTCGCTGTCGAAGCCCGATCCACCAGGTGTGGTTCCATGACAATCTGGTGCCGTGCCGTCGATGGGCGCTCCAGCCGATCAATCAGAATCCGCGCCGCCAGCCGCCCCATCTCTCGCGGGGCGTAGTCGGCAGTGGTGAGCGGAGGACTGACCAGTTCTGAGATATTCAGGTTGCCGAAGCCGACGATGGAGAGCCGGCCTGGCACATCAATGCCCGCCTCTCGCGCCAGTTGCATGACCCGGACGGCTGTCCGATCGACATGCCCGAAGACCGCCGTTACACCCTTGGCCTCCAGTTGGGCCATCAGCGCATGGGAAGTCTCCGCGGGGGAGTCCACGTCGAGCGCGATCATGAGTTCGGGGTCAGGCTTGATCCCGGCCTCGGCGAGCGCCGCCTGGTAACCCTGCCGGCGGCCGAGGACATGGCTGCAACCGGCGTGCAGGGAGTCGTAGACGAAGGCGATTCGGCGGTGACCCAAATCGAGGAGATGGCGCGTCAACAGCATTCCACCCTTCAGGTCATCGCACAGGACACGGTCTGATGTGAGGTCGGGGAAGTGCCGGGTCACGAACACATAGGGCCAGGAGGCGACAGACGGCTCATAGAAGATCGACTTGCCGGCCGGCGCCGGGGCGGGCACGGCGATCGCACCATCGGCCCGTACTTCCAGGCGCAGCCGCTCGAGTGCCTGGCGCTCCTTGCGATAGTTGTCTTCGGTGACGCACAGCAAAATACCGTACCCCTTCTCAGCGGCGTAGCTATCGGCGCCTTCATACACCTGCGCCGAGAAGTTGTTGGTAATCGAAGCAGTAACCAGTCCTAAAAGATAGCTGCGCTTGGTAACGAGCGAACGCGCGGCGTTATTGGCGCGGAACCCCATTCTTGCGGCCAGTGCGGCGATGCGCTTGCGCGTCTCGCCGCTCACGCGGTCTGCCCCGCGCAGCGCCTTGGACACCGTGGCCACCGAGACGCCTGCCGCCAAGGCTACGTCTTTGATGGTGATTTCGCTGAGGGACGTTTCTTCCGGCGTGGAACGACGTTTTGGCACTAACGGTTAGCCTCGATACTTATCGTACTCTTCCGCGGTCTCGGGAATCCCGCCCCGGTCGCCGGTGGACTTCATCCACAGGTCCAGATAGGCACTGTGACGCCGCAGCTCGGAAGCGAATTCCGGCACGCCGGCAAGGTTTCGAATCTCGTGCGGATCGTTGCGCAGGTCATAGAACTCCTCATCCTGCTTGCGGGTGACCATGAACGTTTTCTGCGCGTCGTTCAACAGGCCAGCCTGGTCCATCTGCTTCATGATGTGCAGTGTGACGTAGAAGGTCGAGATGTAGTTGTTGAATTGCGTATACGGCTTCTCCGGCATGAAGTTGCGAATGTAGCGAAAGCGGTTGCCGCGGACGGCCCGGATGCGGTCCCGCTGTTCGCCGCAGCGGTCGCGCGCGGTGACGACAAACTCCCTGGGTGGCTGATTGCCGAAGAGGTCCTGGCCGTGACATGGATCGGGCAGGGTGACTCCGGCGGCAGTCAAAGATGTGGCGGTCACATCCAGAAGCGTGCAGAGGTCGGTCCGCCGCTTTCCGGCATCGGCCCTGCTGCCTGCACCCCGGCGCTGGACGATCAGGGGTACGTGGGTTCCGGTCTCGTAGAGCCACTGTTTCCCGCGAATGAGGCAGCGCCCGTTGTCCCCGAAGAAGAACAGAATGCTGTTATCGAGCATCTTGTCGCGCTCCAGCGACTCCATCAATCTGCCGATTTTGTAATCGCCGAGTTGCACCGCATCCAGGTAGTTGGCGAACTCATCGCGGATGATCGGGTGATCCGGAAAGTAGGGGGGGAGTTCCACTTTTGACGGATCGACCAGCCGCTTCTGCCTGCGGGCTTCGAAGAATGCCGGCCCTTTATGCGCTTCGCTGAAATTGACTTCTATGAACGCGGGCTGCCCCGCCTTGCGCTGGCTCCAATGGTCGCCGTCGAAGGTCCGGTCCACCTCGAAATTAAAATCCGTCTTGCGGGCGCCTTTGAGGCCTGGGGCGAAGGCACCGACATTGCAGGTGAAGTAACCGGCGTCTCTCAGCCGGTCCATGATGGTCCGCGTCCCATCAGGCAGCCGGTAATGGTCGCCGCGGTGGCTGCGATGGTGCTGTGTGCCCGTCGTAGTCTGGTAGAGGCCGACATGGAAGGCGGACCGGCTTGGAGAACACACCGGGCAAGGCGAGTGGGCATTCTCAAAGAGCGTTCCACGCTCGGCCAGCGCATCCATGTTCGGAGTCCGCACATCCTTGCGGCCGTAGCACGACAATTCAACGCCAAGATCCTCGCAGATGACCCAGATAATATTCGGGCGGTCGCCGGGAGATCCGCTTAGGTGCTTCACGAACGCGGGAGCAGAGGCAAGAAACAATCTTCGCTTCAAGGTAGTTCTCCAACAGACAACGATTTCGCACAATTCTGGCAGTGTGCCGCCAGAGGTGTCAATGGCGGCTGCGGGGAAATCCAGGCGGGGCTCTGCCCGTATTGACACGCAGCGGCAAGAGGTGATAGTTTCTGGGCGAGAAAACGTTATTCCATGGGGTGATCATTCGATGAACAGAAGATCCTTCTGTGCACTGCCGCTGCTCTCCCTCCCTCCCTCTTCCACCGCTGCCCAACCGGCGCGCGCCCGGATCCCACAGGATTCTCCACTGAGCGGCGTTCGATGGACGGGCGGATTCTGGCGAGACTGCATGCATCGCCTCCGTCATATTCAGCTTCCGGGCGTGATCGACGGTTCGTTCCTCAGTCCGCTCAACGGCGCCAGTATGCTGAATTTCCGCCGCGCCGCGGGAATCGAGGTAGGGGGCGCGGTGGGACGGTTCTGGTCCGACGGCGACTGCTACTTTGTGCTTGATACCACCGCCCGGCTCTATGCGCATCAGCCGGATTCCTACCTCCGGGAGAAACTCGACCACTGGGCGTCCCTTATTGCCCGCTTGCAACGGGAGGACGGCCTTATCGACACATGGACCTCACTGAAGGAACTGGACCCCGCCACGGCCGCGATCTGGAACCGCTTTGAGCGTTCGCGGCGCCAGGCGCAGGGGAGCTTTCAGGGCGGCATCCCGTACAACGTGGCGCACCTGTACGCCTGCGCGTTGTCCCACAATCGCGCGACCGGTGAGAATGGACTGCTGGCTGTCGCCGGGAAGGCATTGTCGCAGTTCCTCGAACAGTCGCAACTCCCCGACGCCGCGGCGCGAGGCTATGGGATGGGCGGTCCGGCGGCTTTCGCATTCGCGCTGCACTACCAGAGGACCGAAGAGGAACGGTTTCTCCACGCGCTGCAGCGCTCCAGTTCCGGCGCTCGCACGATCTTCGGGCCGCCGCTGCGGCAGTCCCGAGAGATCTTCGGGCATGGGACGCAAACGTCAAACATGCTGCGTGCCAACACAATGCTGGCCGCCATCACGGGAGAACCAGCACTGCTGGAAGCACTGGAGCGGCTAGCCGACAACCTGCTATCGCGGAAGATCTACTTGACTGGCGCCGTGGCTCCGGTGATGACAGGGCAGCGCCCAAACCTGCAGGTGAATGGAGCTACTTACACGGGGGAACGCATAATGGAGGCGGTCGGTGAGGAATACGATCTACCGAACGATCACTCTTACTGCGAGAGTTGCGCCATCTCACTGTACATGGAGTGGATGTACCTCATGTTCCGCCTCACGGGAAAGGCCGTCTACATGGACGCCGCCGAGCGGGCCCTGATGAACGGGGTTCTTGGTTGTGTCAGCGTGGATCAGGCGAACTTTTTCTACGCCAATCCGCAAGAGCAACTGCGCGGCGCAAAGCGCAGGCGGGAGGCCGACCCGAACTTCGACAATTCCTCTCACTACACGTGGAAACGAGTCCATATTCAGACCTGCGCCTGCTGCCCGCCCAAAGTGATGCGCGCCATCGCTCTCTCGGCGGAGATGGCCTGCAGCGCCAACCGGGAAGGGCTCTGGGTGAATCTTTATGGCGAAAATACCGCCAGCCTTCCGATTCCCGGCGCCGGCGACGTGGAACTCCGCCAGTCGTCTGCCTATCCGTGGGATGGAAAAGTGCGCTTGACGTTCGCCCGCGTGCAACGCCCTGTTCCCTTCGACCTGCTGTTACGGATTCCCGGGTGGGTCGAGAACGACGTGCCTGTTTCGGTCAATGGGACGCGCAGGGAAGACGACGTCCTGCCTGGCTCGTACCACCGCATCCGCCGCACCTGGAAGGCCGGCGACACGGTTGAGATCGAACTGCCCATGCCGGTCCGGCTTATGGCCGCCCACTCGCGCATCACCGACAACCGCGACAAGGTCGCCATCATGCGCGGGCCGATCGTCTACTGCCTGGAGCAGGACGACCTGCCGGAGGGCGTCACCCTGGAATCGCTGCGGCTTCCCGCAACGGCAAACTTCAAACCGGTATCCACTGGCGAACTGGGCGGTGTTTCGAAACTCACCGGAACACTCTTAATGGGTGGAGAGTCTTCGGCGGAGCCGAAGTTAGTCTATGATGAGTCCGACAATCGTCTCTACCGCAAAGCGCGGTTCACGGACCGGCACACGGTCCAAGCGCGGCGCGGTATCGCAGTGCCCGCTGCTCTCATTCCGTACTACGCCCGATTGAATCGCAAGGGTGATTATTTTCGCATCTGGCTTCCGGTCGACTGATTTCGAAAGGATATCGCAATGCAACGAAGAGCGTTTCTGAAGGGTATGGCCGCTGGGGCGGCCTTGCTGGCTCCGCAGCCGCTTCTCCATTCCCTGGCCGCGGCGGAGGTGCCCGTACCGAAAATCCGCATCACGGGCATCAAAGTGCATCAGCTCACTCATAAGCTCAAGGAACCGATCGGCTGGTGCTGCCGCAGTGGCAGTCCGTCGGTGGGCGCATCCGTCATTGAAGTCAGCACCGACGCCGGCATCACCGGTTGGGGCGACGGCAACTGGGGAGGGGAAGTGCTGCGACAGAACCGTGCCCTGGTGATTGGGCGGTCTCCGTTCGAGGTGGAAGCGATTTTCCGGGAGATCTACGAGGCCGCGCGCGCTCCTTTCCACAGCATGCCGCGCGATGCCGTGAGCCCCGGCGGGTTAGATGTGGCACTGTGGGACATCGTTGGCAAGGCGCTCGGCAAGCCGGTATCGGAAATCCTGGGAAAGCGTTACCGCAAACGTGTCATGCCCTATGCCTCGGCCGGATACCGTAAAGACTGGCCGGATCTGGAGAAGGGCTTCGCCGACGAACTACGGCATTGGACCCGCACCGTCGGGTTCCGTGCGGCAAAAGTGAAGACCGGCTACGATCCGTTGACCGATGTGAAAGTCTTGCGTGCAGTGCGCAAGGCGATCGGCGACGAAGTCAAGCTGGGAATCGACTCCGGCACTTCCGGGGTCTACGATAGCGGCACCGCGGTGATGCTCGGGCGGCAGTTGGAAGAGTTGAACCTGGAATTCTGGGAGGAGCCCATCAACAAGTACGATCTCGACGGCTACGCCCGCCTGAAGCAGGTGCTGCGGATTCCACTCGCCAGCGGCGAGTTCCTCTCCATTGACTGGCTGATTGAGAACTACGTTCAGCGCAAGGCGGTGGACATCGTGCAACCCGACATCAGCGAGTGCGGCTTCACTGGCGGCAAGACGCTGACCTACGCCTGCTGGCTCAATCGCGTCCGCCTCATGCCGCACAGTTGGGGAACGCCCTTGCGGATTGTTTCGGAGATGCATTGGACCGCCGGCTTTCCCCCGGTATCCACCGCGCTGAACCCGCCTCCGGCACTGTTTGAGATGCACCTGCCGCACGAAAGCCCGGCCTGGGACCTGACCACCAAACGGATCGAAGTGGATCCATCGGACGGCATGATGGCAGTGCCGACTGGCCCGGGACTGGGGATTGAAATCGATCGCGACGCACTGGAACGCAGCCGGAGTAACCTGATCTCGCTGTGAGGCTCAGGCACTCGCAGGAAGAAAATCGTTATCGCGCAACCACGACACTGAGGCCACAGCGCCAGTGAAGTCCATAGCGTGTATGAAGGAACGACGGACACGGGAGCGTTACAGAATCCCAGCGGAAGTGTGGTTTTGGCTTGACAGCGACGTTTGCGGGTGATAGCGTTCCTCATTGAGAAAACGTTTTCTCAATGAGGATAGTCGCATGTCTCTGTTCAAACCAGTCTCCGTTGTAC